>JBNMOF010000010.1:0-26097 GCA_051277175.1 Polaribacter sp. | reverse complement strand
ACCTACCATAACATCTTCTGTAATTTTAATTCCGAAGATGGTTTTTATTTCGCTACCATAAGTTTCTGCGTATGCAACTTTTGCTTGCACACCTACTAAAATGGCACCAACAGTATGTGCAACTGTATTTATTGTTAAAATGGCAATTAATGGCTTGTCTACATCCTTTTTCAAAGCTTCTAAAGCGTTTGCATATTCGAATCCTTCACTCTTTTTTAAATTGATAAAAGTAGGAGTGATGCTTAATAAAACAGCCTCAAGAATAGAGCATATAAAAGAAAAAAATATAGATATAGTTGCGAAAATTATTAATAATGTCATGCAAAATTTAGTTTGAAATGCGAAGTTACGTAAAATAAAAAACCTCAAAAATTTCTTTTGAGGTTTCATTTTAAATCTTGGGCTGCTCTTTAGAAGGCGTAACTCAGGCCAAGTAAATAGTAAGATTGTAATTTATTGTCTACGGTATTAAAAGTTTCAGTTGTATTAGAAATTAAAGCATTATTTAAAGCTTCTTGTTTGTTTTTACGCAAACCTAATTCAAACCCAATTCCAATTCCTTTCCAAATAGTATAACCAAAAGAGTTTGTTAAAGTCCAGTTGGATAAATCAGTTGTTTTATAACTCTGAAAAATAGAGAGATTAGACTTTACACTTAATTCACCATATTTTTTTGTGTAATCTGCAACAATTTTGGCACCTAAAGAAGAGTCAAAAACGTTTCCCACGTTACTAAAAACATAGTTGTAGTTTCCGGGGTGCATCACAAGCACTAAACTGTTTGTTGGCGTCCAAGTTACACCAATACCGAGATCTAGGTATCCGGGATCGTTAAAATTGTCTATGATGGTGGTTCTGTATTCACCCAAAGCAGAAAGCGCCCATTTTTCATTTAATCTTTTACCATACAACGAAGAAATAGTAAAAATATCTGTAGCCGTATCAAAACCTTCATCACCAGAAATATTTTTTTCGTCTAATCTTACCCAACCCAAATTAACAGTTGAAGAATTTCTCCAGAAAAAATTATCTTTGATCAAATTAGCAAAACCATTTACTGTAACACCAATGTTTCCGGCGGCTGCAGTTGGTGCCGTTCTCGAATACCAGTTGTTAAAGCCCGAGATACTTCCTCCTATGGTACCAAAAGCGCCATATTTCCAACCGGGAAGTGCATCAATTTTTATTTGAATGGCAGCGAGTTCTCCTTGAAGTTTTTCAATTTTTTCTTTTTTCGGAGTTTGTTCTTTTTTCAACGCCTCAGCGGTTTGCGCCTTTACTGATAAACTTATAAATACAATTAAAATTAAAATTGCTGTTTTTTTCATTTTCCTTTTTTTTTGTGCAAAAGTGCAAGGTTACTGTTTGAATACCCAATTATAAATAGGTTATTTTTTCATGAAAATTATAATTTACACCCAATCCAAATAGCTGTCTAAATTGAATCTTACTAGAAGAATTATCATCTATAATTGTATGAAAGGTCATGTGCATTTTAATATGGTTATTCACTTTAAAACGAATATTTGCTTGATAATCTAAATCTATATTACCAACGTTGGCTAAATAGTCTGAATACATTGTTAGAATATTTTCTGTTTCAACATTTTTCATGATACTAAATTTATAATATCCAGAAAGATTAAAACCTAAACTAAATGAAGTATTCTTACCTTCTTTAACGCCAAATTTTCCAGAGAAAAAATCATTCACAAAAGTATATCTAACGGTTGCAGGTGCAATATTTAAGCTTAAATCATCTGACTTTTTAAACAACATTCCTGGTCCAAAAGTTAAATAAGCGGGGGCTAAAAATTCTGAAACTAATAAGTTAGGCTCAGTTTTATAGTTGAAACCTTTGGTGTATTGGGTTTTAAAATTTCCAATAAAAGAAAAAAACCAAAAGGCAGTTGTTTTAATTCCTAAAAGGGTGTTTAATTCAAAACGGTCATCTGTTTTTCGGTATCCTTTTTCACCAATATAACTTAAACCATAGCCTGTAATTATTCTAGTATCCCAGTTTATGTTTTTTTTCTTGTAGTTAAAATCATAGTTTATGTTCATATTTCCTGCTACAATATTTTGACCACCAGAAGCCCAATTAGAAAAGGAAGATTGATTAAATATAAAAGCAACCTGTCCACTAACTTTCCATTTAGGGATGGGCAAGGTATCTTGTTCCTTATTTTGGGTATAAGAAGATGAGGCTATTGAAACTAAAAAAAGGAGAAAAATTCTTTTCACAATATTTTATTTAAAAAATAAAATTATTTTTTTGCCTTGTATAATGGTACTGTAGAACAAGCCTCACCAAACATAATAGATTTTGCAAGGGGTTGCAACTTTGCAATTAAAAAAGCAAATGCAGAACTGGGAATGGGTTTTTTTGCACACCCTTTGATAATTACAGGACAATCTGTAAAATCTCTTAAATCTACGAAGTTTAGTAATTCTTGATAGATGACAGTTTCCAATAATTCTAAATCACCAATCACTACTTTATTTGCAAAAGGGGTTGTTTCTGCTGCTATTAACATAAAAGCCCAAGATGGGATAATTGCCTCTGCAGAACAAGTGATCGCGACAAAACAATTTTTATATTGAGACCAATCATGGTTTTTAACGGATGCTCTGAAGTCTTTTTCTTTTAAAATAATTTCTTGAAACAGCCATTCTTTAATGTCAAACAAAACTCTTTTTCCTTCGGGATAAATTTCCTCAAGATCAAATGTTTTTAGTTTACTACTTGCAATTCTATTTATAATTTCTTCTGCCATTTTTAATATTGGTTTCAAGGTTTTCTCGTTGTGAAGGAAAATGAGAAAATAACCAGAAAGAGTTCTTTTCAGAGAGCTCAATCATTTAAATGAAACGGATATCGAAATGATAACCGTTTCATTTTTATTTAGTATTACATTAGGAAAACCACTTACAGCATTCCTAATTCTAGTTTTGCCTCTTCACTCATCATTTCTGATGTCCAAGTTGGGTCGAAAGTAATCTCTACCTCACAGCTATGCACTTCTTTTAAAGACTTTACTTTTTCTTCAATATCTACGGGTAAGCTTTCTGCAACAGGACAATTAGGAGAGGTTAAAGTCATTAATATTTTTGCATTGTTGTCTTCGGATACAAAAACATCGTAAATTAAACCTAATTCATAGATGTCTACAGGGATTTCAGGATCGTAAATAGTCTTCAATACTCCTACAATTTTATCGCCAATTTCTTCTAGTTCTTTATCTGTCATTTTGTTAGTTCTTAATTTGATAATTTTATTTGTTGCGCAATCGCGTACATTTTTATTTGTTTTACCATAGAAACTAATCCATTTGCTCTGGTTGGACTTAAATGTTCTTTCAAACCAATTTTATCTATAAAAGTAGTCTCGGCAGCTAAAATATCTGCTGGCTTTTGCTCCGAAAAAACGCGCAACAATAATGCCACAATTCCTTTGGTTAAAATAGCATCACTATCTGCAGTAAATTTGACTTTATCAGTATCTAATTCAGAGTACAACCAAACTTTAGATTGGCACCCTTTTATTAAATTCTCTTCTAATTTATATTGGTCTGCAACAATTGGTAAAGATTTACCAAGATCTATGATATATTCATAGCGTTCCATCCAATCATCAAACATAGAAAACTCCTCAATAATTTCTTCTTGTATTTCTTTGATAGTCATTTTTAAAACTTATTTTTGTGCTTTCAAAAAGCTGTTTTGTAAAACACAAAATTACGCATAAAATCTAAGAAATGAGTAAATTATTAGCAGTTGGTACTGTAGCTTTTGATGCTATTGAAACCCCTTTTGGTAAAACAGATAAAATTTTAGGAGGATCTGGAACTTTTGTAGGTTTGGCAGCTTCACAATTTGGAGTAGAAACGGGTGTTGTTTCTGTTGTAGGAGGAGATTTTCCAGCTTCTTACTTAGAAATGATGAATTCTAAAGGAATTAATACAGAGGGTATTGAAGTTATAAAAGAGGGTAAAACATTTTTTTGGAGTGGGAAATATCATAATGATATGAATTCTCGCGATACTTTAATTACAGAGTTAAATGTATTAGAAACGTTTACACCGGTTGTGCCAGAAAAATTTAAAGACGCTGGTATTGTAATGCTTGGAAATTTGCATCCATTAACACAGGCATCTGTGTTAGATCAGATGCATGAAAGACCAAAGCTGGTAGTTTTAGATACGATGAATTTTTGGATGGACATTGCGCTAGATGATTTACATACTGTTTTAAAAAGAGTAGATGTAATTACTATTAATGACGAAGAAGCGCGTCAATTATCAGGAGAATATTCTCTGGTAAATGCAGCAAAGAAGATTCATTCTATGGGTCCTAAATATGTAGTAATTAAAAAAGGGGAACATGGTGCTTTGTTGTTTAATGAAGGGAAAATGTTTTCTGCACCCGCTTTGCCATTAGCAGAAGTTTTTGATCCAACAGGAGCAGGGGATACTTTTGCAGGAGGTTTTTGTGGATATTTAGCAAAAACAGAAGACATCTCTTTTGAAAACATGAAAAATGGAGTAATTTATGGCTCTAATTTAGCATCTTTTTGTGTAGAGAAGTTTGGCACAGAACGCATGCAAGAGCTTACCGCAGAGGAAATTAAAATACGCTTGCAAGCTTTTAGAGACTTAACACAATTTGATATATATCTGAAAAGTTAGATAATGTCTGCAAACCGCAATCTTAAATTGTACTTTCCAAACCTTAATGGTTTACGATTTATTGCGGCTTTTTTTGTAATTATAAATCACACAGAGCAGCTTAAAGCTTTCTATCACATAGGTGATGGAGTCCTTTCTGATTTTGAAAAAAATATTGGGAAATTAGGAGTGATGTTGTTTTTTGTTCTAAGCGGCTTTTTAATTACGTATTTACTGATTACAGAAGAACGTTCGTTTGGTTTAATACATACCAAAAAGTTTTATGTTAGGCGTTTTTTGCGCATATTACCGGTATATACCTTATTAATTATACTTGTCTTTTTTATCCTTCCATTTTTTACTTTTTGGGAAATTCCAAGTTTAACAGATCCAATAGATACTAATTTTATAACAATATTTTTACTGCATATTTTCTTAATCCCAAATGTTGCAACCGCAGTCTATGGTTTTATCCCTTACATTGCTCAAGCCTGGTCTATTGGTACCGAAGAGCAGTCTTATTTAATGTGGCCCGTTTTATTAAAGAAATTTAAAAAGCACAGACTATCATTAATGATTGGGATTGTGGTTTTCCATTTTAGTGTTAGAATCATACTTTCTAATAAATTATTTCTTCCGATACCACATAGAGATATTATTAATAAATTTTGGATGCATTTTAATATCGATTCGATTGCAATTGGCAGTATTTTTGCTATTTTAATACTGAATAGAATGAATATTGTAAAATATATTCTAAATACTAACTTTTTTTATATTGTTGTATTTATAACAATAACACTTCTTGTAATGGGAGTAAGAGTTCCCTATTTTCATTATCAATTTTATTCCTTTTTGTTTGGAATTATCATTGTAAATCTGGCAGTAAATGCAAATTTAAAGAATGTTTTAGAGTGGAAAGTTATTAATTATTTAGGAAAAATATCTTACGGAATTTATATGTATCATTTTCTAGTATTAATTCCAGTTTTAATCTTTGTTTCTAATTTTAAGTTAGATAATAATATTATAATTTATTTTTTAATACTTAGTATAACAATAGCAATATCATCTCTGTCATATCATTATTTCGAAACTTTTTTTTTAAAAATAAAAGCAAAATTTGCATTTATAAAAAGTGGTAAAATATAATTTTATGAGTCGGACAATCAATCAATCCAATCAATTAATCAATCAATCAAAACACACAATTAGATGAGCGACTCAATTAAACACGAATGCGGAATTGCATTAGTTAGACTAAAAAAACCATTACAGTTTTATAAAGATAAATATGGTTCTGCTTTCTACGGAATAAATAAAATGTATTTATTAATGGAAAAGCAACACAATCGTGGTCAAGATGGTGCTGGTTTTGCTAGTGTAAAAATTAATGTGGCACCTGGAACTAGATATATTAGTAGAGTACGTTCTAATAAATCTGCACCGATACAAGATGTGTTTGCTCAAATTAACGATCGTTTAAACGATGTTCTAGAACAAAATCCAGATAAAAAAGATGATGTTGATTGGCAAGAAGAAAATATGCCATATATCGGGAACTTGTTTTTAGGACATGTTCGGTATGGTACTTTTGGTAAAAATAGTATCGAGAGTGTGCATCCTTTTTTACGTCAGAGTAATTGGCGCCATCAAAATTTAATAGTTGCTGGGAATTTTAATATGACCAACTCTAAACAATTGTTAGAAGAATTGGTAGAGTTAGGGCAACATCCAAAAGAGTTTACAGATACGGTAACTGTGATGGAAAAAATTGGTCACTTCTTAGAGGAAGAAGTTTCTAGTTTGTATCAACAAGCAAAAATAAAAGGGTTCAATAAAAAAGATGCTTCCCCATTTATTGAACAGCATTTAGATTTACAAAATGTGTTAAAGAGGTCTGCAAAAAACTGGGATGGTGGATACGCAATGGCAGGATTAGTTGGACATGGAGACGCTTTTGTATTGCGTGATCCAAACGGAATTAGACCTACGTATTTTTATGAAGATGAAGAGGTAGTTGTTGTTGCTTCAGAAAGACCTGTAATTCAGACTGTTTTTAATGTAAAAATAGAAGATGTTCAAGAATTAGAAAGAGGGCATGCACTTATTATCAAAAAGAACGGAAAAACTTCTATAGAAGAAGTACTAGCGCCTAGAGAGAAGAAATCGTGTTCTTTTGAGCGTATTTATTTTTCTCGAGGAAGTGATGCTAGTATTTACGAAGAGCGTAAAAATTTAGGAAAATTAGTGTTTCCAAAAATTTTAAAATCTATTGATTCCGATATTTCTAATACTGTTTTTTCTTACATACCAAATACAGCAGAAACTTCATTTTATGGAATGACGGAAGCTGCTGAAGATTTATTAAATCAACAAAAAACAACAAAAATTCTAGCGGGAGGAACAAAATTATCTGCGGAAAGGGTTACCGAAATTTTATCTGAAAGAGCTCGTTTCGAAAAGATAGCAATTAAAGATGCAAAGTTAAGAACATTTATTGCAGATGATAGCAGTAGAGATGATTTGGTAGAGCATGTTTATGATATCACATATGGAGTTGTAAAACCTACGGATAATCTTGTTATTATTGATGATAGTATTGTTCGAGGAACTACTTTAAAGAAAAGTATTATTAAAATACTAGACAGATTAAACCCTAAAAAAATAGTAGTAGTTTCTTCTGCTCCACAAATTAGGTATCCAGATTGTTACGGAATTGATATGGCAAGAATTGAGGCTTTTATTGCTTTTAAAGCAGCTGTTGCTTTATTAAAAGATACGAAGCAAGAAAATATTATAGACGAAGTCTATAAAAAATCAAAAGCGCAACAATCTAAGAAGGATGATAAAATAGTGAATTTTGTAAAAGAGATATACGCACCCTTTACTACAGAGGAAGTCTCCGCTAAAATTGCTGAAATGTTAAAAACAAAAGATATAAAAGCAGACGTTGAAGTTATTTATCAAACGGTAGAAAACTTGCACATTGCATGTCCAGACAACTTAGGGGATTGGTATTTTACAGGAGATTACCCAACTCCAGGAGGAAATAGAGTCGTAAACCAGGCTTTTATAAATTTCTATGAAGGAAATGACAAAAGAGCTTATTAGCGCTTTATAAGTGTACCCATAAAAAAAGCATCCAAGTTATTGGATGCTTTTTTGTTTTATAAATTGAAATATTTGATATTTTTACTGAATGGATTAAAATATCAACAACAACTGGGTTGTTTACTTCGCGTTGTTATATCTTCTTGCTACTTCGTTCCAGTTAATTACATTAAAAAATGCATCAATATAATCTGGTCTTCTGTTTTGGTAATTTAAATAGTAAGCATGTTCCCAAACATCTAAACCTAAAATTGGAGTTCCTTCACAAGAAACACCTGGCATTAAAGGATTGTCTTGATTTGGTGTAGCACAAACTTCTACTTTCCCTCCTTTGTGCACGCACAACCAAGCCCAACCAGAGCCAAATTGCGTTGCAGCAGCATTAGAAAAAGCCTCCATGAAAGCTTCTTTAGAACCATAAGCAGCTTCAATAGCTTCTTTTAATTCTCCAGATAAAGTTCCTTTATCGTTAGGGTTCATTACTTTCCAAAATAATGAATGATTGTAAAAACCACCACCATTATTTCTTACAGCGCCGTTACTCATGTCTAAATTAGTTAAAATATCTTCGATAGATTTTTCTTCTAAATCAGTTCCTGCGACTGCTCCGTTTAATTTTGTTGTATATCCGTTGTGATGTTTACTGTGGTGAATTTCCATAGTTCTCGCATCAATATTAGGTTCTAATGCATTATAAGCATAGTCTAATTCTGGTAATTGAAAAGCCATCTTGTGTATGTTTTAAAGTTCGTATATGGTGTAAATTTAATCAATAGGATGCAATTCAGCAAAATATTAGGCTTTTGTTAACTTATAATTGTATCAATAAGATTTATTCGCCAAATTTTTGCATAAATTCTTCCACTTTGTTTACCATATTTTTACTTCCGCAGATGAAAGGAACTCTTTGATGTAATTCTGTGGGCTCAACATCCATAGTTCTTATATAGCCGTCAGAAGATTTACCGTTTGCTTGTTCTGCAATAAAAGCCATTGGGTTACATTCATATAGTAAACGTAATTTCCCATTCGGATTTCTAGAACCTTTTGGATACATATAAATACCGCCTTTAATCATGTTTCTATGGAAATCTGAAACTAAAGAACCAATATATCTACTCGTGTAAGGTCTGTCATCTTGCTCTTCTTGACAATATTTTATGTATTTTTTTATGCCTAAAGGAAAATCTATATAATTCCCTTCATTTACAGAATAGATCGTACCATCTTCTGGGAACGTCATATTTGGATGCGATAAATAAAAGGTGCCAATCGCAGGGTTTAGAGTAAAACCATTTACGCCATCTCCAGTAGTATAAACTAACATTGTAGAAGTTCCGTAGACGACATAACCAGCAGCTACTTGTTTGTTTCCTTTTTGTAAAAAATCTTCGAGTTGAACAGGAGTTCCTGCGGGTGTTACACGTCTAAATATGGAAAAAATGGTTCCTACAGATACATTTACATCAATATTAGAGGATCCGTCTAAAGGATCTATTAAAACAACATACTTGTTTTGATTGTTTTCATTATGACTATTAATTGCTATAAAATCGTCCTCTTCTTCACTTGCAATACCACAAACAATATTTCTTTTTGTAAGTGATTGTATAAACTTTTCATTCGCATACACATCTAACTTTTGCTGATCTTCACCTTGTATATTTGTGTCTCCAGCAGCACCAGTAATATCTACTAAGCCAGCTTTGTTTACCTCATGATTTACAACTTTGGCTGCCAATCTTATAGAGTTAATTAATCTAGAAAGTTCTCCAGAAGTATATTTAAATGAGTCTTGATTCTCAATAATGAATTCTCCTAAAGTTTGATTTTTATTCGACATGTTTTTTGTTTAAAAAGGTGGTACAAAGATGCTCTTTTATTTAAATCCCTACAACGATTTCGTACTCAATTTTTTAGGATATTATTTTATTTATTTTTTATAAATTTTAAACAATTTAAAATTTACTGTCTAAAATAGTCAATTACTTTTAAGAGAAATCTAATAAACTATCTTTGACTAAAATTACACAATATGAACTTTAAAGTAAGATTAGGGCAAGAAAAAGATATGCAAGCTGTTTTCAATTTAATAACAGAATTAGCAGTTTTTGAAAAAGAACCGGAAGCTGTAGATATTACAGTGGCAGATTTAGTGAGAGATGGTTTTTCTCAAAATCCGAAGTTTAAAGTTTTTGTTGCAGAACAAGAAAAAAATATTATTGGTATTGCTTTGTTTTATGAACGTTTTTCTACTTGGAAGGGCAGAACAATTCATCTAGAAGATTTAATTGTAACAAAAAGTAAGCAAAAAATTGGTGCTGGAAAAGCCCTGTATTCTGCAGTTTTAAAATATGCGTATGATCATAATTTTAATAGAGTTGCTTGGGAAGTGATCGATTGGAATACCAATGCAATTGATTTTTATAAAAGTACAGGAGCAACGTATTTAAATGATTGGTCTGTAGTACAAATGAACAAGGAAAATTTAGAAAAATTTATTCAAAATAATTAAAAATGAAGATTTTTAAATTTGGTGGTGCTTCTATTAAAGATGCAACAGGGGTTAAAAATGTAGCCAATATTTTACAAAGCGAAGGAACCGATAACACGGTAGTTGTAATTTCTGCAATGGGAAAAAACACAAATGCGTTTGAAGCCGTAATTGATGCATACTATTATAAGACAGACAAGTTATCAGAAGAATTAGGAATTATTGAAGATTTTCATAAAAACTTAATGGGTGGTTTATTTGAGAAAGATGATAAAATTTATAAAGAAATAGAGGTTCTTTTAGGAGAACTAAGCTGGTTTTTAGCACGGAATACATCGCAAAGATTTAACTATGTATATGATCAAATTGTTTGTTTTGGAGAACTTCTATCAACCAAGATAGTAAGCGCCTATTTAACCAAAATTGGTGTAGAAAATAATTGGTTTGATGTACGAAATTATATTAAAACTGATAGTAATTATAGAGATGCTAAAGTTGATTGGGATTTAACACAAGATTTAATTAGCACAAAGTTAGATGCATCTAAATTAAATATTACACAAGGTTTTATTGCTGCAAATGACACAGAAAATACCACAACTTTGGGAAGAGAAGGTTCCGATTATACCGCAGGTATTTTTGCGTATTGTTTAGCTGCCGAAAACGTAACTATTTGGAAAGATGTCCCTGGGGTTTTAAATGCAGATCCACGTGTTTTTCAAGATACTATTTTGTTAGAGCAAATTTCTTATGAAGAAGCAATTGAAATGGCGTTTTACGGGGCATCTGTAATTCATCCAAAAACGTTGCAACCATTAGAACGAAAAGAAATTCCTTTATTAGTACGCTCTTTTATAAATCCAAAAGGACTTGGAACTAGCGTTACTAAAGGCAAAGGTTTAGTGCCTCTTATTCCCTGTTTTATTGTAAAAAAAGATCAAATTTTAGTCTCTATTGCTGCTTTAGATTTTTCTTTTATGGTAGAAAATAATCTCAGTTATATTTTTCAAAAACTACACGATTATCAATTAAAAGTAAACTTAATCCAGAATTCTGCCATTAGTTTTTCTGTTTGTATTGATGATAAATTCAAGAATTTTGATGCTTTTTACAATGCATTAAAAACAGAGTTCAAAATAGAAGTTCATAAAGGAGTAGACTTATATACTGTGCGTCATTTTAACGATAAAGCGGTTGCAAGCATAGAAGAAAAAGGAAAATCTTTATTAACACAAGTGAATAAAGAAACGATTCAAATAGTGCTAGCAATAAATTAATAGTTGTCTTTTTACTATATATTTGTGGGTCCAGTTAAACGTAAATTATGGCATTAGTAACATCTAAAGAGGTTTCACAAGTAATTGGTCTTCAGAAGTTCGGATTTTTAGGAACTTTTGTTGGTTGGGTTCTTTTAAGGGTACTTCGAATATCCGCTATCAATAAAATATACGAAAACAATAAACACAAATCTGATTTAGATTTTTTAAATGGAATCTTAGATGATTGCAAGATTAAATTCGAAATTCCCGAAGAAGATTTAAAAAGAATTCCAAAAGAAGGTCCTTTTATTACGGTTTCCAATCATCCTTTAGGTGGAATTGATGGTGTTTTATTATTAAAATTATTAATTGAAAAAAGAGCAGATTACAAAATAATTGCCAACTTTTTGCTACACAGAATAGCACCTTTAAAACCATATATAATGCCAGTAAATCCTTTTGAAACAAGAAAGGATGCAAAATCTAGTATTGCAGGAATTAAAAATGCATTAGTACACTTAAGAGAAGGGAAACCTTTAGGTATTTTTCCTGCAGGTGAAGTTTCTACTTATAAAGATGGAAAATTAAAAGTAGATAAACCTTGGGAAGACGGAGCAATAAGGCTCATTAAAAAGGCAAATGTACCTGTAATCCCTATTTATTTTCATGCCAAGAATAGTAGGCTATTCTATGCGATGTCTAAAATATCTGATACTTTAAGAACTGCCAAATTACCTTCTGAAGTAATGTCTCAAAAAGGCAGAGTTATTAGAGTAAGAATAGGAAAACCTATTTCTGTAAAAGATCAAGATGGGTATAAAGAGATTCCTGCTTTTTATGAGTTTATTAGAAGGAAAACATATATGTTGGCAAATCCTTTTGAAAAAGCACATCGTTTAATTTCTACCTCAAATATTAAAATTAAAAAATCTGTAAAAAAGATAACAGCACAAAGAAATACTAGTTTATTTGTAAAGGAAGTTGCTGCTTTGAGAGAAAACAATGGTAGATTATTAGAAAGTAAGAATTACGAAGTGTTTTTTGCCAACGCTAAAGACATACCCAATTTAATACATGAAATTGGTCGATTACGTGAAATAACCTTTAGAGCTGTTGGTGAGGGGACTAATAAAGAGGTAGATTTAGATAAGTTTGATAATTATTATCATCATTTATTATTATGGGATGCAGTAGCAGAAAAACTAGTAGGAGCTTACAGAATGGGGCTTGGAAAAGAGATTTATAAAACATACGGAATCAAAGGTTTTTATATCAACACTTTGTTTAGAATTGAGCCCGAGTTGCATCAAATGATGGAGGATACCATAGAAATGGGTAGAGCTTTTATTATTGGTGAATATCAACAAAAACCAATGCCACTATTTTTATTGTGGAAAGGAATTGTGCATGTAACATTGCGATACCCAGAATATAAATATCTAATGGGAGGCGTTTCTATAAGTAATCAGTTTTCTGATTTCTCTAAATCGTTGATGATCGAATTTATGAAATCTCATTATTACGATCCATATATTGCGCAATACATCCGTCCAAAGAAAGAGTATAAGGTAAAATTGAAGGATGGTGATAAGGATTTTGTATTCGATGCTACCAAAGCAGACATGCAAAAGTTCGATAAAATTATTGATGAAATTGAACCAGGAGTTTTAAGAATTCCTGTTTTAATAAAAAAATATGTAAAACAAAATGCACGCTTAGTTGCTTTTAATGTAGATCCAAAATTTAACAATGCAATTGATGGATTAATGTACATTAAGGTAGCAGATATTCCAGAAAGTACTGTAAAACCTGTCATGGAAGAATTTCAGAAGGAGTTAGAGCGCAAAGCTACGGAGATGCAACATTCGTAAAAGCATTCAATTTTACCAATGTTAACTTTATAGTAAAATTGCCGTAATAATCAGTTTATTCCTTCTTAAACGACGCTTTTTAAGTTTAGATACCATAAAATTATTTTTAATGTCTGCCAAAAATGCAGGTATTCTAATTTGGTACACTTTTAGCTTTATTAGTTTAAAAATATTGAACTTTACAGTAACGATCAATAATAGTGCTGTGCTATTTAGTAATAGAAGTCTAAATTAAAAGCAATCAAAATGAAAACTTTTTTAAAAATTTTGTTAACTGCTGTTGCAGTAATTGTTTTGGCTACTATTTTACCAGGAATTATAGTAGATGGTTATGTTTCTGCAATTATAGTTGCGATAGTAATTGCAGTATTAAACATGGTTGTAAGGCCTGTACTAATTTTTTTTACTTTGCCCGCAACATTAGTAACTTTTGGTTTATTCATCTTTGTAATTAATGCGATAATAATTTTAATAGCAGACAAATTAGTAGACGGTTTTGGGGTTTCAGGGTTCTTTGCTGCTTTGCTTTTTAGCATATTACTTTCTATTTTTAGATCGGTATTATTTTCATTGTTAAAAGAGGGTAAGAAAAATAATAATTAATAATTTAAATTTAAATAAAGCAGTGTAATTATTTTCATTTATATAGCGTATTTTCTACTGAAATTGAAGTACTTGATTGCTTGTTAAGCATAATATTTTTGACTAATTTTACACTCTATTTTTTAAGATAAAAGCAGAAAGAAATGAATATTAAAAAAGAAGACATAGACGCGTTAAACGCAGTTGTAAAAATTGATATTGTTGCAGAAGACTATCAAGCAAAAGTAGCAACCTTGTTAGCAGATCATCGTAAAAAAGCAAATGTTCCTGGTTTTAGAAAAGGACAAGTGCCAATGGGTATGATAAAAAAGCAGCACGGCAAATCTATATTAATGGAGGAAGTAAATAAGCTTTTACAAGAATCTTTAAATAAGTTTTTAGCAGAAGAAAAATTAGAACTTTTAGGGAATCCTTTACCAAGGGTTCAAGAAGATTTTAATTGGGATTCAGAAACGCTTTCTTTTGAATTTGAATTAGGTTTAGTGCCTAAATTCGATGTAGACTTAAAGTCTAAAAAGAAGGTAACAGAATATACTATTATTGCTCCAGAAGATTTATTGGATGAAGAATTAAAAAACATTCAAATACGTTATGGGAAAGTATCTCCTATAGAAGAGGCTGCAGCGAATTCTAATATCACAGGTACTTTTGTAAATGAAGAAAAAGAAATCAATAAGAAAGCAACTTTTTTAGTAAGTGATCTAAAAGGAAAAAAGAACGAGCAGAAATTTATTGGAGCTAAGGTTGGTGATATTATTGAGTTAGCAACTAAAGAATTATTTGAAGACACTCATAAATTAGAAACTATTTTAGGGGTTTCTCCTGATGCAATTCATGATTTCGATATTCCTGTTATGTTAACCGTAGCAGAAGTTACAACCACAGCACCTGCAGATTTAGACAAAGAATTATTTGATACCTTATTTGCTGACGGAAGCGTTACTAGTGTAACAGAATTAAGAGAAAAAATTAAAGAAGACGCAGAAAAACAATTTAAGCAACAAGGAGATCAACAATTGTTAAATGCCATCACAGAACATTTAGTAGAAAACACAAAGTTTGATTTACCTGCAGCGTTTTTAAAAAAATGGTTGGCAACTGCTGGTGAAAAACCATTAACAGCGGAAGAAGCTTTAGTCGAATTTACAAGATCTGAAAAAGGGTTACGTTATCAATTAATCGAAGGAAAGATTATGAAGGATAATGATATTAAAATTGAGTATGCAGAATTGGTTTCATATGCAAAAGGATTTATTCGCACGCAAATGGCACAATTTGGCAACATGAATCCAGAAGAAAAAGAATTGGACGAAATTGCTGGTAGAGTTTTGCAAAATCAAGAAGAAGCTCAAAAATTACAATCTCAATTAATAAGTCAAAAATTACTGACTTTTTATAAAGAGCAGATGAGCTTCAAAACAAAAGAGCTGTCATATCAAGAGTTCACAAAAGAAGTTTATAAATAATTTTTGGTAGTTTTTAATACCGCGCACTCTTGTTTAAAGTAGCGTAAGTATGTAAAAACAGAAAACCAGAAGTGTTAGGTTCAGGTTTTTTCAGCGACAAACTGAAACAAAATAGTAAGAAATAGTTCTTATCTTTACAATACAAATTTTAAAAGAAACACGAAAATGGATTACGGGAAAGAGTTCGAAAAATACGCTACTAAACATCACGGAATTAATAGCACACATTTTGGTAAAATTACAAGTAGTTTAACACCATATATTATGGAAGAACGTCAGATGAACATCACTCAAATGGATGTTTTCTCACGTTTAATGATGGATAGAATTATCTTTTTAGGAACAGGAATTAACGATCAAGTAGCAAATGTTATTCAGGCACAGTTGTTATTTTTAGAAAGTGTAGACGCTAATAAAGATATTTCAATTTATATAAATTCACCAGGTGGAGGTGTGTATGCCGGTTTAGGTATTTATGATACCATGCAATTTATAAAGCCAGATGTTGCAACTATTTGTACAGGTATGGCAGCTTCTATGGGGGCAGTTTTAATGTGTGCAGGAGCAGAAGGAAAACGTTCTGCGTTGCCACACTCTAGAGTTATGATTCACCAACCTTTAGGTGGTGCGCAAGGTCAGGCATCCGACATAGAAATTACAACGAGAGAAATTTTGAAATTGAAAGATGAATTGTATGCGATTATCGCAAAACATTCAGGACAAACAATAGAGAAGGTACATAGCGATTCTGACAGAGATTATTGGATGAAAGCTGATGAAGCTAAAACGTACGGAATGATTGACGAAGTTTTAGAAAGAAAGAAGTAATAAAGTAAAAAACCATTCGCATTTAGCTTTTAGTCATAAAGTTAAATGCAATGAGTAAAAAGTAATTTTTTTATTAAAAAGTTTCTTTTTATAATGTTGATGAGCTCATAGCGATATAGCTAAAGGCTAAAAGCGAAATAAATGTCGAAAGAAGAAAATTTAGAATGTTCGTTTTGCGGACGAAAAAAAGCAGAAACCGACTTGTTAATTGCGGGTATGGATGCTCATATTTGTGATAAATGTATAGAACAAGCACACGGTATTGTTGAAGAAGAAGTTTCGGATACAAAAGATACCGGTTTGTCTAAAGATTTAACACTTAAAAAGCCTAAAGAAATAAAAGACTTTTTAGATCAATATATAATTGGGCAGACAGAAACCAAAAGGGCAATGGCAGTTGCTGTTTATAACCACTATAAAAGATTATTACAGACAAAAGACGATGAAGATGATGTAGAGATTGAAAAATCTAACATTGTTTTAGTAGGTGAAACCGGAACAGGGAAAACCTTAGTAGCAAAAACAATTGCAAGAATGCTAAACGTACCTTTTGCCATAGTTGATGCAACTGTTCTAACACAAGCGGGATATGTTGGTGAAGATGTAGAAAGTATTTTAAGTAAATTATTACAAGCCGCAGATTATGACGTAGAAAAGGCGCAAAGAGGGATTATTTTTATTGATGAAATTGATAAAATTGCCAGAAAAGGAGACAATCCGTCAATAACAAGAGATGTGTCTGGTGAAGGAGTGCAGCAGGCATTGTTAAAATTATTAGAAGGAACTGTTGTAAATGTTGCACCAAAAGGAGGAAGAAAACATCCTGAGCAAAAATTTATAGAAGTAGATACCAAGGAGATTTTATTTATTGCTGGTGGTGCATTTTCGGGGATTGAAAGATTTATTAGCAAGCGTTTAAATATGCAAGCTGTTGGTTTTAGCGCGTCTTTAGACGATGATAAAGTAGATGAAGAAAACTTGTTGCAGTATATCATTCCATCAGATTTAAAAGCATTTGGTTTAATTCCTGAAATTATTGGACGTTTGCCAGTTTTAAGTTACATGAATCCTTTAGATGCTGTGACTTTAAGAGCAATTCTTACAGAACCTAAAAACGCTATAATTAAGCAGTACTCTAAGTTATTTACAATGGACAATGTTGAATTTAGCATCGAAGAAGGAGCCTTAAATTACATTGTAGAAAAAGCAGTTGAATATAAATTAGGCGCAAGAGGTTTGCGGTCTTTATGTGAAGCAATTTTTACAGATGCAATGTTTGAACTTCCAAGTTCAGATGAAAAAACATTAAATGTAACTGAAGCGTATGCAGAGGCAAAATTATCGAATACCACATTAAAAAAATTAAAAGCGGCTTCTTAAAAACATAGAATTATTCTAAGAGGTCTCACAAGTTTTTAAAACCTGTGAGATCTTTGTTTTTATAAAAAGAAGTTCTCACTATATTTGTTCTACGTTTTAACTAAAAAGAAATGATTTCTAGAAGTAGTATAGACCGTGTTTTCGAATCTGCAAGAGTAGAGGAGGTTATTGGTGAATTTGTTCAACTGAAAAAAGCAGGAAGTAACTTTAAAGGATTAAGTCCGTTTGTAGATGAAAAATCACCTTCATTTATGGTGTCTCCTGTGAAACAAATATGGAAAGATTTCTCTACAGGAAAAGGAGGGAATGCCATTTCTTTTTTAATGGAACATGAGCATTATACCTATCCTGAAGCTATAAAGTGGTTGGCGAAAAAGTACAATATAGAAATTGAAGAAACAGAGCAATCTAGCGAGGAAAAGGCGCAGATGAATGAAAGAGAAAGTATGTTTTTGGTTTCTACATTTGCCAAAGACTATTTTCACGATGTGATGTTAAATTCCAATAAAGGAAAAGCCATTGGACTTTCATACTTTAAAGAGCGTGGTTTTAAAGATGAAACTATTAAAACTTTCGAATTAGGATATTGTTTAGATGAATGGGACGCTTTTACAAAAGCGGCTTTAGGTAAAGGATACGATTTAAAATATTTAGCCTCTACAGGATTAACCATTGTAAAAGAGAACCGCCAATTTGACCGTTTTAAAGGGCGTGTGTTATTTCCAATACACTCCATGTCTGGAAGGATTTTAGGTTTTGGTGGTCGAATTCTAACTGCCGATAAAAAGGCTGCAAAGTATTTAAATTCTCCAGAAAGCGATATTTATCATAAAAGTAAAATTTTGTATGGTCTTTTTCAAGCTAAAAAAGAAGTAGCAAAACAAGATAATTGCTATTTGGTAGAAGGGTATACAGATGTTATCTCATTTCACCAATCTGGTATAGAGAACGTAGTTGCCTCTTCAGGAACAGCGCTAACGTCAGATCAAATTAGATTGGTTAATAGGCTTACAAAAAATATTACAGTACTTTTTGACGGTGATGCAGCTGGAATTAGAGCTTCTATTCGTGGAATTGATTTAATTCTAGAGCAAGGAATGAACGTAAAGGTAGTTCAATTTCCTGATGGTGAAGATCCAGATAGTTTTGCGAAATCTCATTCTGAAAAAGATTTAAAAGCGTACTTAGAAGATTCCGCGCAAGATTTTATCAATTTCAAAGTATCTCTTTTGTTAAAAGAGTCTAACAATGATCCCGTAAAAAAGGCGGGCGTAATTAGAGATATTGTCATGAGTATTTCTAAAATTCCAGATGGTATTCAGCGTGAAGTTTATGTGCAAGAGTGTGCCAGAATTATGGAGATCTCTGAGCGTGTTTTATTTAGTGAATTGGCGCAAATTATAAAAAAAGGAGATCAAGAAAAAAGTAAAGCTTCAAGACAGCAACAAAATAGAGCACAACAAGATCCAAATGAACCACCACCAGAATATTTTTTAGAGCAAGAACAAGCTCAAATGGGGATTGTTAAAGGTGGATTAATTTCACTGGATACAATAGATGAAATCTCAAAGTTTGAAAGAGAAATTATTAAAATTTTACTACTACATGGTAATAAAGAAACAGAATTTACCGAAGAAATAGAAAATGAAGATGAAGAAGGAAAATTAATAATTACTTCAAGGAAATATAATAATAATGTTTCTGCAGAAATTTATGTGCATCTTCAAGACGATGAAACTGAGTTTACAAACACTATTTTTCAAGAGATTTATGCAGAAATAATACATCAATTAAATCAGTCTGAAAAATTACAAATAAATGCTTTGGTAAATCACGAAAATCAAGAAATTGCAGGTACTGTTACCTCTATTTTAATGGATGAGGAAGAATCAAAATATCAATTGAGTGACTGGGAGGGACAAAAGATTGAAGTTAAAATGGCGGTACTGTCGAAACAAGTTAATGATGTTGTTTTTAATTTAAGAAGGGTTTTAATTGGGAAAAAAATTGAAGAGTTGATTAAAGAGGCTAGCGACGAAGTTGCAATAGATTTAGAAACCATAAAAGGATATACAGGTTTAAAAATTAGGCTTTTTGAAAAACTGAATAGAGTTATCTAAGTTTATTAAATTATGAAATTAGGTGTTTTCACCAATATAAATTACTTATAATTAAATAGATTTTTTGTACATTGCAACTGCTAAAAAGAAAGATCCCCCAGATGAAAAATTTTTTACAGTTCCTAAAAATAGTACAATTATTTATTTTTTTACCTCACGAAATTTCTAAAGGTTCTAAAAAAAGAGCTTATATGAGGATTAAAAAGAAGATGATTTCGGCTAATTTATTATAAACACTTTTAAAAATCCCGTAAATTATTTTACGGGATTTTTTATTTTAAACTTTGCGGAATTTTACAAACAGGTATTGGAATCATTTTATGTTGATTAATTCTATTTGATTTTTCGTAAATATTAAATACTTCTTGTTCTTTTCCAGAAAAATCATTTGCTGTTTTCCCTTCACTTTGCATCCGCATTGCCCATTCTAGTGCGTCATAAGAAGCTCCAATCTGGTCTTCATCAGTTCTATTGTCGCCCCATAAACCGTCTGTTGGTGCAGCATCAATAATTTCTCGATGTACTCCCAAATACCTTCCAATTTCAAATACTTCAGATTTCATTAAATCTGCAATTGGACTTATATCTACTCCGCCATCGCCATATTTAGTATAAAATCCAACTCCGAAATCTTCTACTTTATTTCCAGTACCTGCAACTAAATAGCCATTTAAAGCGGCAAAATAATACAAAGTGCTCATTCTTAGACGAGCTCTAGTATTTGCTAGCGACATAAAACGACTTTCTTCATTTTCTACTTTTGGTAAAACATCAAGTAAGCTTTCAAAAACAGGGGTTAAGTTTACTGTTGTTTTTGAAACATTTTTAAAATTATCTTGCAACCATTTAATGTGATTTTCCGCTCGAGATACTTGTTTTTTTGATTGATGAATAGGCATTTCTAAACATAATGTTGGCAAACCAGTTTTAGCACAGAGTGCAGAGGTTACTGCAGAATCTATACCGCCAGAAACACCAAGAACAAAACCTTTTATTTGTGCATTTTCTGCGTATTCTTTCAACCATGAAATAATATGAGTTGCTACCTTTTCTGTTTTCATTAGAGAATTTTTTTAGTATTTTTATCTTTTATAATTCTATTAACAATATACAAATTTTATGAGATTTTTTCTACTGATTTTATTTATTTTTTGCGCTTGTAACAAGGACAACATAGATAAAATTGATGTTTCTAATGTTGTGGTAAATTTTGATGTAAAAAGATTTGATGTAGATTTTTATAGTGCAGAAGAGGAAGGTTTACAAGCGTTAAAAAGAGAATATCCATATTTTTTTCCAAGAGAAATAACAGATAGTATCTCATTGTCAAAAATAGGGAACACAGAAGAGCAAGAGTTGTTTGCAGAATCTCAAAATATTTACAAAGATTTTTCTCCAGTTAAAAAGAAATTAACAGCACTCTTTAAACATATAAAATATTACAACCCTAAATTTATAGCGCCAGATGTGGTTACGATGTTAACAAATATAGATTATGACAGTAGAGTAATTTATGCAGACAGTTTGTTAATTATTTCGTTAGATGTTTATATGGGAAAGAGTCACGAGTTTTATGCAGATTATCCTAAATATATAAAAGAAAACAACACGCAACAACATCTCATAGTAGATGTTGCAGAAGCCATTATAGAGCGGCAAATTCCCAATTCTAAAGATCGAAGTTTTGTTGGGAAAATGATCTATGAAGGAAAAAAAATGTATTTGTTAGACATGTATTTACCGAGTGTTAAAGACAAAGAAAAAATTGGTTACGAAGATGACAAGTTTAATTGGTTGCTTTCAAATGAAGAACAGATATGGCTTTATTTTATAGAGAAAAAATTACTTTTTAGTACGGATACAAAATTGAATAAGCGATTCTTAGAAACAGCACCTTTTTCTAAGTTTTATATGGAACACGATAATTTATCTCCAGGCAGCGTTGGTGTTTGGGTTGGTTGGCAAATTGTGCGTTCCTATATGAAACATAATGATGTATCTTTGCAGGAGTTATTAAAAATTAATGACTTAGATTTATTTAATAAATCTAAGTATAAGCCTAGAAAATAATGTCAATAAAACACAATTCAGAAATAAAAATTAAAATAGCTTTAGATGAAAATAAGGTTCCAGAAGAAATTTTTTGGACAGCTAAAGACGGAGGTATAGATAATGAAGCTTCTAAAGCGATTATGCTCTCTGTTTGGGACCACAAAAAGAAAGATACTTTAAGAATGGATTTATGGACAAAAGATATGCCTGTAGATGAAATGAAGCAGTTCTATCATCAAACATTAGTAGCTATGGCAGATACTTTCGAACGCGCAACAGATGACCAAAAAATGGGTGCAACGATGCGTGATTTTTGTGACTATTTTGCAGAGAAGTTAGAGTTGAAATAAATAAAATATTTTTAAAAAACAAAAAGGGATGTCTAACATTTGTGAGACATCCCTTTTTGTTTCAATTAGAGTTATAGTACTTCTAACTTTATGAAGAATGCTTTATTTTATTGATTATAAAATTATAGTCAACAGGGTTATTTACAAAATCAATTTCTGATACATCTATGACTAATAAATTCAAATCGTTTTGAGTTTTTATAAAATTTTGGTACCCATTGTGTATTTTTTCAAGATATCCAGATTCGATATTTTGTTCGTAAACTCTTCCTCTATTTTTAATGTTTTCTAATAACCGATCTGTATTTTGATACAAATAAATATATAAATCTGGTTTTGTAATTTCTTTATAAATTAAATTAAACATTTTTCTGTACAACAAATACTCGTCTGCAGATAAGGTTACTTGAGCAAATATTAATGATTTAAAAATATAATAATCGGAAACAATAAAGTTCTTAAATAAATCAAATTGAGCCAAATCATCGCTTAATTGCTGATATCTATCAGCCAAAAAACTCATTTCTAATGGAAATGCATACCGTTCTTTATCTTCGTAAAATTTAGGTAAAAAAGGATTATCTGCAAAGCGTTCTAAAACCAACTTGGCATTAAATTGATTAGAAAGTAGATTTGCCAAAGATGTTTTTCCTGCGCCAATATTTCCTTCAATTGCTATGTAATTGTATTTTTCTGAAATAGGTATTGGTCGAACGAGTTGTTCGTTAATTTTTGTTATTTCTGCAGCATCATCACAATTTTGTAAACAAATATGTACTTGTTTTTTTTCTATCGGATGCAGTGCATTTGGAGCAATTTCTGCTAAAGGAACCATTACAAATTTACGTTCTAACATTTTTGAATGGGGAACAATCAGATTTTTTGATAAAATGATTTCGTTCTCAAACAATAAAATATCGATGTCTATATTTCTATTTTGATAGCCTTCTTGATTGGTGCGCTTTCTACCCAATTCTTTCTCAATTGATAAAATAGTACTCAATACCGTTTCTGGAGACTGATACGTAGCAACTTTAATACAAATATTATTAAAATCTTCGCCATTAAAACCCCAAGAAGCAGTTTTATAAATTGAAGATATCTTTTGGATAGTACCCACTTTATCAGCAATTAAATGCAGTGCATTTTGAAGGTTTTCAAGTTTGTTTCCTTGATTTGTTCCTAAAGATAAATATGTAATGCGTTGAGTTTTCATAAAGAGTTACAAAGAAAATAAAAGCATTTTGATATTCGGGTTATAAACAAAAAAAATCGCCAAAAAATTTTTGGCGATTTTTATAAATATCAATTAGAAAAGAATTTATTCTTCTTTTCTAGGTTCTCTTGGTTTTCTGTCATCACGTCCGCGAGTATCTCTGCTTCTGTTATCACGTCCTCCAGAACGTTTATCATCTCTTGGTGGTCTTGCTACATAACCTTCTGGTTTCTCTAACAAAGCCTTTCTAGAAACTTTTTCTTTACGTGTTCTTGGGTCTAAACCAAAGTATTTTACATCTAAAATATCTCCCATTTTTACAACATCAGAAACATTATCTGTGCGTTCCCAAGCCAATTCACTTACGTGCAATAAAACTTCGTTTCCGGGTGCTTCTACATACTCTACAACAGCACCAAAATCTAGCATTTTGATTACTTTCACTTCGTAAGCACTTCCAACTTCTGGTTTAAAAAGCATAGACTCAATACGAGTAATTACTTTTTCAATTCCTGCTGGATCTGTTCCTAAGATTTCAATAATTCCTTCTTCAGTTACAGCATCTTCAGTAATTACAATTGTAGTTCCTGTTTCTTTCTGTAATTCTTGAATATGTTTACCACCTGGTCCAATAAATGCACCAATTAATTCATTAGGAATACGTCTATTAATCATTTTAGGAGCATGTTCTTTAACCTCTACGTTTGCAGTAGAAATAGTCTCTGTTATTTTTCCTAAAATATGTAAACGACCTTCACGAGCTTGTTTTAGTGCATTCACTAAAATTTCGTAACCCAATCCTTTTACTTTAATATCCATTTGACAAGCAGTAATCCCTTCAGAAGTACCTGTTACTTTAAAATCCATATCTCCTAAGTGATCTTCATCACCTAAAATATCAGATAATACAGCATAATTTCCAGACTCAGCGTCAGAAATTAATCCCATTGCAATACCGGAGACAGGTCTCGTCATTTGAACACCCGCATCCATTAATGCCATTGTACCAGCACAAACAGTAGCCATAGAAGAAGAACCGTTAGATTCTAAAACTTCAGATACAACTCTTACGGTATACGGACAATCTGCAGGAATCATTCCTTTTAATCCACGTTGTGCTAAGTTACCATGTCCAACTTCTCTACGAGAGGTTCCACGAATTGGTCTTGCTTCACCTGTACAAAAAGGAGGGAAGTTATAATGTAAATAGAAATTTTCTTCACCTTCGAAAGAGGGCATATCTATTTTGTTTGCATCTCTTGATGTTCCTAGCGTAACGGTAGCTAAAGCTTGCGTTTCTCCACGTGTAAAGATTGCAGAACCGTGTACCGACGGTAAATAATCTACTTCTGACCAAATTGGTCTAATCTCATCAGTTTTACGACCATCTAAACGCAATCCTACATTTAAGGTTAAATCTCTAATCGCAGCTTTTTCAGCTTTGCGATAATAATCAGAAACTAAACCACCGTATTCTGCTAATTCTTCTTCAGAAAAAGTAGCTTTAATAGCTGTTTTTATTTCTTTAAATGCAGCAGTTCTCTCATGTTTAGCAGATCCAGCTTCTGCGATAGCATATACTTTATCGTATGCCATATCATGAACCTTTTTCTCTAAATCTTTATCTTCTCTTGCACCTTCATATTCACGAACTTCTTTCTTTCCAAATGCCTCTGCCAATCTAATTTGAGCAGCACATTGCACTTTAATAGCTTCGTGTGCAAACTTGATAGCGTCTGCCATTTCTTCTTCAGAAATTTCATCCATCTCACCTTCAACCATCATTACAGAATCAGCGGATGCTCCAATCATCATATCGATGTCAGATTCTGCTAATTGAGCTCTAGTTGGGTTGATAACAAATTCTCCGTTGATACGACCAACTCTTGCTTCAGAGATTGCGCATTCAAAAGGGAAATCTGACAATTGAATAGCTGCCGAGGCTGCTAAACCTGCCATTGCATCTGGCATCACATCTTCATCATGAGACATTAACTGAATCATCACTTGAGTTTCTGCAGTATAATCTTTTGGGAATAATGGACGTAAAACACGGTCTACTAAACGCATGGTTAATACTTCGCCATCACTTGGTCTCGCTTCTCTTTTGAAGAAACCACCTGGATAGCGTCCTGCAGCTGCAAATTTCTCTCTGTAATCTACTGTTAAAGGTAGAAAACCAAGATCTTTTTGTTCGTAATTGGAAACAACTGTACACAACATCATACATTTTCCTGATTGCACAACAACACTACCATGAGCTTGTTTTGCTAATTTTCCGGTTTCGATAGAAATTTCTCTACCATCACCAAGGTCTATGACCTCTCTAAATACTTTTGGAATCATAAATTTTAATTCTAAATTTTTAATTTGTTTGTTGTTGTGTTGTTCTCCGTTGTTGCAATGGAAATACAGAATTATTGTTGGTAATTCTGACTTTTTATAAGGTACTGATTTTGTTAAGATCAGATTTTTAAATTTGTTGTAATAAAAAAGAGGCACGTTTATAGCACCTCTTTTTTGTAAGAATTATTTTCTAATTCCTAATTCCTTGATAATCGCACGATATCTGTTGATTTCACTTTTCTTTAGATAATCTAATAAACTTCTACGTTTACCTACCATCATTACTAACGAGCGTTCTGTATTAAAATCTTTACGATTTCTTTTTAAATGC
>JBNMOF010000009.1:0-26392 GCA_051277175.1 Polaribacter sp. | reverse complement strand
TAAACCAGCTTGTGTAATCGCAAATTGTGCTGTTACAAAACTTACATTATAGTTCACATCAGCGGCTGCAGATGGAGTGATCGTGTAGTTTCCTACATCTTCTCCTGCTACTCTTGCAATGCTCACTGGCGTGTCTAAACTCGCTTCATTATCACCATTTACAAATCCTGTAAACGTATACGTAAGTGTTGGTTCGGTTGCCCCATATATCTTAGATTGACTTACATTGGATGTAATCGTTAATGGATACTTAGTTGTAGTTACATCTACTTTAGTGGGAGATGTTTGTAAATTGGGGGTACCTTCATCATCTTGGGCAACCACGTATACATCATAAGCTGTTCCAGCTGTTAAGCCTGTAACCGCAAAATTATTAGTAAATCCTCCTGAATTTACAGCTGCATTGCCACTTGTTATTTGACCTGACCCTCCATTTCCTGTTCCTGCTTTTACTTCTGCTGAAGTCGGTGCAGTTGCTCCATTAGGTACTATTACATAGTAAATTGTTCCTGCTTCATCTATATCTGTTTCTAATGTAAGACTAGTTTGTACTATTGAAGATACTGCTGGTTTGCTATTCTCAAATACGGGCGGAGTTGTGTCTGCTGGTAGTGGAATATTATATGTTAAATCGTCTAAATAAAAGTTTATGTCTATTGCTATTATTCTAAACTCATCTATGTTTTCATAGTTAGGGTTTCCAGACAAGGTTTGTAAGCCATTAAAATCTAGATTAACTGTAGACCCAGTAACTTCTGCACCATCTTTATAGGCAGTTATAGTTCCATTATCAGAACCAAAACCAGCATCTTGTAAGTAAATGCTTACCAAATGAAATTCAGAACCATCAGTTTTAGTTATTTTCCACTGGGTAATACCTCCAATATCAAGATTGTCATCATATAAGGCACCAGTGCCATTTGGCCTGAGAGCACCATCATCATAAATAATATCATCTGATGGATCACTACTATTTATGGTAAAAGTAAATCCCTCAATGTTCGTTGTTGCCCCAAATTGTGTAGCGTGTGGAAGAGTCCCAAAATCAAAAGGTATTGTTGTTTGAGAATATGTTAAATGTGGTAAAAAAAAAAGTATTAATAAGATAGAAAGATAATTTTGTTTCATAAAATTTAAACGTTTAATTAAAAAAGCTAATATAATTTTAATTTCATGGGGTGTTTTTTAAATATTAAATAGATAAAATGCAATATATCAAATAATTAGGAACAATAGCCTTTTTTTACTATTTATTTTATACGGATATAGATTGACCTTTTTTTAGCTTATTATTTTTAAATTTCGACCGAAAGTTATTTCAGTTTTTTTTATAGATAGTTTTAAGAGGCTCAAAAAAAACCAGAATAACTTTCTGCATTAAGCCTTATAAATTACTTTTTTGGATTAAGTTCTAGTACAATCAGCATTTTATTTAATCTTCAAAATCGTTGATATACTTAAAGTTTGAAAAGTTAATTTCTTATTTTATCAATTAGTTAAATACGCTACCGCTAAAAGGAATTATAAACTAACATTTACGCTATGTTCGTTAGAACTTAACACTTTTTATTAAAGCCCAAATATATTATAATACTGTACGTTTTATTAGTGTATAAATACCTGTTTTTTAAAAATAGCTATTTATACTTAATCCTGTTATTTTAAAATTATCAGACAATTTAAAGTTGATAAATTAAATAAGCATATTGTTTATGTTTTTGCGATTAGAAACAACGTTATAATTAATTGACCGATTATTAGTTATTTATAATTTCGTCCTTTTTCAAGAGAAGTCTATATAGAAAAAGAAGATTTTAGAGAAGAAGCTAATAAAAAATTCTTTCGCTTAAAATTAGGAAAAGAAGTTCGCTTAAAGAACGCCTACATTATTAAAGCAGAAATTTGCACCAAAGATGCTGACGGACATATTACAGAAATTCAATGTACCTATGATTCTTTAAGTAAATCTGGAAGCGGAACCGAAGAAAGTACACGTAAGGTAAAAGGAACCTTGCATTGGGTGTCTATAAAACATGCTGTGAAAGCTGAGGTAAGGGCCTATGACAGATTATTTTCTGACGAAGCGCCAGACAGCCATAAAGACAGAGATTTTATGGAGTTTTTAAACCCAACTTCTTTAGAAATTATTAATGCTTTTGTAGAGCCTAGTTTACAAATAGCTAGTATTGGTGAACGATTTCAATTTCAACGCTTAGGGTACTTTGCTGTTGATAATGACGCTACTTCAAACACCTTGGTTTTTAATAAAACCGTTGGGCTAAGAGATAATTGGACTCCTAAACAACAATAAAAATTTAGAAAAAAAGTAACAATAAACCCAAAAGATATATTCTTTTGGGTTTTTGTTTTTTGCAGAATTATTTGTGCTCTTTTAAGGAGCTGGGTTAGGTATCATAGCATGTATCTCTGCAATTTCTTGCAAGGTTTCTTCAGATAGTTCTATGTAAATACTTCCTATGTTTTCTTTAAGTTGGCTCATTTTAGTAGCACCAATAATATTACTTGTAACAAATGGTAATTGATTTACAAAAGCCAAAGATAATTCTGTTAATGTAATTCCGTTTTTCCTTGCAATGGCTTCATATCTTTTTACGGCTTCTAAAGAACCATCACCCATATAACGAGCAATAAATCTTGGAAATAAATTTCCTCTTGAGCCTTCAGGATTGTTTCCATCTAAATACTTACCAGATAAAACACCTTGCGCTAAAGGAGAGTATGCTAACAACCCAATATCTTCTCTCATAGAAACTTCAGACATGCCGTATTCATAAGCTCTATGGATCATAGAATATGAGTTCTGTATAGTAACTGGTCTTGCTAAATTATGTGCTTTGGCAGCCTCTAAATATTTCATAGTTCCCCAAGGCGTTTCATTTGAAAGTCCAATTGCTTTAATCGTTCCGTCTTTTACAAAGGCATTTAACGTTTCTAAAATTTCTAAATGATTTTCGGCTTCTTTGGTAGCAGTCTTATAAGGATAGTCTCTTACTCCAAAAGCATTTACACCACGATCTGGCCAATGCAATTGGTACAAATCTAAGTAATCTGTTTGCAGACGTTTTAAACTCCCTTCCACCGCCTCTGTAATATTTTTTCGATTGAACTTACCCGTTCTAATGTGTTTTGTATAGTCACCACCACCCGCAATTTTACTTGCTAAAACTACTTTTTGTCTGTTTCCTGTTTTTTTAAACCAATTCCCAATAATTCGCTCTGTATCTGCATATGTTTCTGGAGATGCAGGCACAGGATATAATTCTGCGGTATCGAAAAAATTTACACCTTGGTCCAAAGCATACTCCATTTGTTCAAAAGCATCTTCTTGTGTATTCTGATTTCCCCAAGTCATGGTTCCTAAACATATTTTAGAAACCTCAATAGCTGTATTTGGTAATTTTGTATATTTCATTTTTTAATGTGTATGCTTATAAAAGCTTATTCGTAAAAACATTTCAAACCTAACAACAAAATTAACCCTTATCTTCTATTAAAACAATAAGCGCGTAATTTAAAAATTACACGCTTATTTTATATAAAATTCACAAAGCCTAATTGATTATATTTCCTAAATTTTGGAAAGATAAACCCCTATTTCAATATTGCATCAATACCTGGCAATGTTTTTCCTTCTAACATTTCTAGCATAGCTCCACCTCCTGTGGAAACGTAACTTACTTTTTCTGCAAAACCAAATTGTTTCACAGCGGCAACAGAATCTCCACCACCCACTAAAGAGAATGCTCCGTTTTGAGTTGCTTTATCTATAGAATGTCCTAATGCAATTGTTCCACCAGCAAAAGATTCCATTTCAAAAACACCTAAAGGTCCATTCCATAAAATAGTTTTACACTGATTTACAACAGTATCAAAAATTTCTCTCGATTTTGGTCCAGCATCAACGCCTTCCCAACCATCAGGAATTTCATTTATATCTAAAGTTTGAGTATTTGCATCGTTAGAAAAATCATCTGCAGCAATTACATCTACAGGAATGTGAATTTCTACTCCTTTTGCTTTCGCTTGCTTTAAAATATCTAAGGCTAATTCCATTTTATCATCTTCACAAATAGAATTTCCGATTTTTCCACCTAATGCTTTTACAAACGTGAAACTCATACCTCCTCCAATAATTAAATGATCTACTTTATCTAAAATATTTTCAATTACCGTAATTTTAGAAGATACTTTGGCTCCTCCTAATATAGCTAAAACTGGTCTTTCAGAATTATTTAAAACCTTATCTATGCTTTCTATTTCTCTTGCTAATAAGTTTCCAAAGCATTTATTCTCTTTAAAAAATTGTGCAATAATGGTTGTCGATGCATGCGCCCTGTGTGCCGTACCAAAAGCATCATTCACATAAATATCACCCAACTTTGCTAGTTTTTCTGCAAATGCAATATCTCCCTTTTTCTCTTCTTCATAAAAACGAAGATTTTCTAATAATAAAATTTCACCCGCTTCCAAGTTTGCAACCGCTTCTTCCACTTTGTTTCCAATACTATCTGCTACAAATTTCACATTGCAACCGATAACATTTACAACAGATTTTACAATATGCTGTAAAGAGAATTCTTCTTGAAACCCTTTTGGTCGTCCTAAGTGTGACATTAAAATACAACTTCCTCCTTGTTCTAAAATATCAATAATAGTAGATTTTGCCGCTTCAATTCTAGTCGCATCTGTTACCTCAAACTGATCGTTTAAAGGAACGTTGAAATCTACACGAATAATCGCTTTTTTATTTTTAAAATTAAAGTCTTTTAGTGTCTTCATTGTTAATTATTTTGAGCAAAAATAGCTAATTGTTTAGATTTAATAAAATTGAAACTTAAAAAAGTAAGATAACGTTTGCGTTCAAATTTCTAAGATTACCAACTAGATTTAACACGTACTTAAATATACCTGAATACTAAATGTAATATTGCTCTCTAAAATTGATGTATTTACGAGGAACTAATTTTATATTTGTAAATGCTTTTCAACCAAATTATAGGCCAAGAACATATAAAAAACCATTTGCAGGTTTCTGCAGAAAATGGTAGAATTCCGCATGCCCAACTATTTGTTGGTAAAGAGGGAAGTGGCACCTTGCCAATGGCCATCGCATATGCTCAACTCTTATTGTGTACCTCTTCTAATGATGCAAACGCTTGTGCTATTAAGTGCGAAAAACTGCAACATCCAGATTTGCATTTTGCTTTTCCAGTAACTACAAATGATACTGTAAAAAAACATGCGGTTAGTAACTTATTCTTAAAAGATTGGCGTGATTTCATTAAAAACAAACCTTACGGGAGTCTCTTTAATTGGTTACAATTTATTGGTGTTGAAAATAAACAAGGAAATATTGGTGTTGATGAAGCTGAAGCTGTTGTTAAAAGATTGCAATTAAAATCATATGAAGGTGGTTTTAAAGTCATGATTATTTGGATGGCAGAAAAAATGAATATTGCTGCTGCCAATAAATTATTAAAACTAATTGAAGAACCACCAAATAAAACAGTTTTTATTTTAATTACAGAAAATGAAGAGCAGATTATTAATACGATAAAATCTCGTTGTCAGGCGTTGCATTTTCCTGTTTTAAGTGAAAATGATATTGCAAATGCCTTGGTTAAAAGAGAGAATTGTTCTGAAAATGAAGCGGCTACAATTGCGCACCAAGCGGAAGGAAACTATAATAAAGCGCTTCATTTATTACAGAATGACGCTTCTGATTTGGTTTTTGAAGAGTGGTTTGTTGCCTGGATTAGGACTGCTTTTAAAGCAAAGGGAAATGCTGCAGTTGTGCAACAATTAATTGAATGGTCTGAAACCATTGCAAAAACTGGACGTGAAACTCAAAAACAATTTTTAGAATATTGTTTGCAGTTTTTTAGGCAAGCTTTATTACTGAATTACAAAAGCGACACCTTAGTTTTCATGGAAACCCAAACAGGATTCGATCTTTCTAAATTTGCGCCTTTTGTGCACGCAGGAAATATTCTTGAGATACAAAAAGAACTTAATGACGCCATGTATCATATCGAAAGAAATGGAAACGCTAAAATTATTCTATTAGATCTTTCTATGAAATTGACGCGTCTTTTGCATAAAAAAGAAGAGGTTCTTTAAATAAAAAGCACAACTATACAAGTTCGAGTATGCTTAGATTCATGTTTTTGCTAGGGCAGCAGACTTAACTACGCTCCCTTTTCAACTCTTGCGGCAGTGTATAAATCTGCAATCGTTGGATTTTCAGGACAACTTTTTATTTGAATAAATTCATCCCCAACCTGTACATTTCCTGTTTGAATTACTTTGAAATAAACACCGCAAAAAGTAGTGTTCCAGAATTGTTTTACAATCTTCATATCATTAAACCGAACTCCTAGTTTATAACAGGGATTTCTTTGAACGGTTGCTTCTAAAATAGCGCCACCAACTTTAAAAGTATCACCAGTATGAATTTTTGTTTCCTCTAAATCGTCAATTGTTAAATTCTCACCAAACATGCCGAATTGCCAATCTAAATTTAAATATGAAGGCTTAAAAAAATCGTAATGTTTCAGAGAATACCCATAAATAGCCTGTAAAATTCCACCATGATTTTCTCTATCAGAAATCTCATCACCTTTTACATCTTCAGTATCTAAGAAAACTGATGTAGTACAAGGAAATTTAAAAATACCTGTAGTTACTATAGTTCCTTTCCAATCAATTACTTTTCGTTCTCCAATATTTGTTGAAATGATCTTCACTAGATTACTTTTTAAATTTTAAGAGTGCTTTTTTCGTGAATTCAGACAATACCAATTCTCCAGAAACAGCTGCTCTTTCTGCTAATAAACTGGTCCAACCCTCGGTTCCTTTCCACAATACTTTTTTCATTTCTGTCAAAGCCATCGGATTATAAGAAGCTAATTTATTTGCCAAAATTTCTACTTCAACATCCAACTCTTTTTGAGTTTTAAATACTTTTGCATACAAGCCTTTTTCTTTTGCCCAATAAGCATTTTTCCAATTCGTTGCATCTAAGGTAAGTTCTGCCGTACCTGATATACCAATTTTTCTAGAAACGGCTGGTTCAATAACAAATGGTCCAATTCCTATTGTAAATTCAGATAATTTTACAGCTGCATTTTCTGTTGCAAAAACATAATCGCAAGCGGCTGCTAAACCAACGCCACCTCCAACAGCTTTTCCTTGAACGCTTCCAATAATTAATTTACCACAAGTTCTCATGGCATTAATTACGTTTGCAAAACCAGAGAAAAATTGTTTTCCTTCTTCTAAATTTGAGATTGCTACTAATTCGTCAAAAGAGGCGCCTGCACAAAATGCTTTTTCTCCTTCAGATTTTAAAATAATTACAGAAACTTCGTCATTGTTTCCAACTGAAATTAATTCTTTAGTTAGTCTTTCTAATAACGCACTCGGAAAAGAATTACTAGCAGGATGCCCAAATTCTATATTTGCAATATTATTTTGAATATGGGTATATAAACTTCCATTTTGTCTTGTTGTGGTCATAAACTAAATTTGAAGTAAAAATAGGTTTTAATTACATAGTTCTTATTTCTAAACATGACTTTTTAGTATATCATAATTTCGAACACCATTAAAAACAAAAGTAAACCATTACCCAAAAAAGCTTATTTCAAAATGATAAGCTAGCCTTGCTGCTTTTCTGCAAGTGGTAAAAAGGTCTTTCTAAATTTAAGAATCAATGGCAAACCTCTGGCAATAATCCAAAAAGTAAAGGCCATCCAAATCGCTATTAATTTATAATTGAAATAGTCAAAGATTAGTAATGTGGGAATAAAAACAAAACCAGTCGACAAAATTAACAGGTTTCTTAAATATTTCATTTCCCCCATCCCCTTAAACATTCCGTCAAAAATAAAAGTAATAGCATTGATTGGTTGCGTAATTAAAATGATCCAGAAAATAGCATCAAATTGCTCTAAAACGAGGGTTTCTTGCGTAAATATTCTTCCAATAAAACCATAAAATCCAAAACCTATTACAGCCACTAAAACTCCGATGATAATGCTATATTTAAATAATTTAGTACTTAGATGCACTAATGATTTATAATCTTTAGCACCTAGTAATTTTCCTGATAAAATATTCCCTGCACTTGAATACCCATCGATCATAAAAGCACCCAAAAGCCAAATATTTAAGCTAATTGTATAGGCTGCAATGTATTCTTTACCGTAACCGGTTGCATAGGATGTTGCAAAATAAAGTGCGATATTTAAGGCAATAGTTCTTATAAAAAGATTGCCAATCATATTTAATAACTTCGGTATTTCTGCGTGCAAAGAAACTCCCAATCGCAGAGATATTGGTGTCTTTTTGATGAGTAATACGACGGATATTACCGCCATAGATATTTGAGCAATTACACTTGCATATGCAGCTCCTTCAATATTCATTGCGGGGATAAAACCTTCGATCCCGTAGACTAGAATAATATCTAGAACAATGTTCAAAGAGGCTCCAATAATGGCAATTATCATTGGATAAAAAGTATTCTGTAAGCCTCTAAAAGTTCCAAAAATTGCAAATACGAACAGCGCAAAAGGAAAACCAAAAATACGAATGTTAAAATAGGCGATACAATATTCTAAAATCTGTCCAGAAGCATTATACAACTCGAAAATTTGTCTAGAAAACGGATAAGAAATTGCCAAAACCAACAAACTCCCTAGCACTACAATGGCAATTGCTTGTGCTGGTAATTCTTTCACTTCATCTAACTTATTTGCACCCACATATTGCGAAATAATAGATGAAATAGCACTTCTAACTTGGCCTAAAACCCAAATTAACATCGAAATAAAAGCTCCTACAATACCAACAGCAGCAAGGCTTTCTGTTGCATTACTGTCAATATTACCAATAATGGCAATATCCGTAATAGATAAAATCGGCTCTGCAATACCCGCAATTAAAGCAGGAATTGCAAGCTTATTAATGTTCTTAAAACTAATATTTGAGTTCAAAAATTTTCTTTTCGCAAAGGTACATATCTAAAAAATGTAAAAAGAAAAGATTCCCTTAAAATTAACTAACTTTGCGGCTCTATACACCACCACTATGAAACATATTTTAGTCCCAATTGGATCTACAGAAAATGCTCAAAAAACATTACAATACGCAATTGATTTTGCTTCGGAAATCAATGCAAAAATATTTGTTTTTAGAGCGTATAGTTCACTAGCAAAAGCAGGAACTATGGTAAATGTAGATGCAATTATAGAACGCGAAACAAATTTATATCTTAGAGCTATGGTGAATAGTTGTGCTGTAAAAAATGTAGAAATTAAATTAATTTCAGCGAAAGGTGGCGTGGTTGACAGCGTAGAAAGTATAGACCATGAACTGGGAATTGATTTGATAATTGTGGGGACAAAAAGCAACTCAATTAAAGAAAGCCTTTTTTTAGGAAGAACTGCAGGAAGCTTAGTGAAGCAAACAAATTTAGCAATTTTAGCAGTACCAGAGGGCTATAAATATATGCCTATCTCTCGTGTTTTAATGGCCTTTAAATCGGGTATTGTAAAAAGTAAAACGGTTTTAAAACCACTACAGTTTATCGTAGAGCAGTTTAAAGCTGAAGTACATTTACTATTGGTTAAAACACCAAATTATAAAGAGGAAGACTTAATACTACATAAAGATTTAATCGCTCTACAAAGCACTTTAACAAAAACAGAAAATTCAACTACCTATCAAGGAGTCTTAGAACATATAAATGCGCAACACCCAGATATGTTATGTGTTTTTAGACGTAAAAGAGGTTTCTTTAAAAAACTTTGGGAAAAAAACACCATTCTTAAAGAAGAGTTTTACGCTACGGTACCTTTGTTAGTTTTAAAAGGAAAGTAATTCTTAATATCTCAGATCTGCTGGTTCAATAAAACCGATTTCTGGATTGTAAATTTCTTCGATATACTTTTTAATTTCAAACATAAATGCGTCTAACTTTTCAGCAGTAATATTTGCTTCTGGCGTTTTTCTTGGCTGTGCAAAATCAATTGGTAAAAAACCACTGTTCAGATTTTTAAACGAATAAATACCGGCTTCTAATGGTTGCTTAAAATTGTAGTTTTTGCTTTTTGTAAACAAATACGCGTACAACAAAACCTGAATTGCTTTTAAATGTTTTTCATCCCGCAAGTTTTCAAACTCTGGAACCCTTAAATTAGCGCTAGTTACCATGCCTGTTTTATAATCTATAATTCTTAAAACACCATTAAATTCATCTACTCGATCTACTTGACCATGCAATTTAATAGGAAAATCAATTCCTTCAATTGTTATTTCTGCAGATAAGTTTTCTTCTGTTGCAATAATTTTTAGTCGGTTATTTTTATCTTTTAATACTTCTTTTTCTTTTGATAAGAAATTGGACACAAATCTCTTGGCAACTTCAAAAATTAAACGATTTTTCCCTGTAGAAAGATCTCCATTCTTAAACTGAATTTTAAAATGTTTTCTCACTAAATCTTTCGCCTCTTTTTCCATTTTAGAAATGCTATCTACAGATAAGAACTTACCCACAAAAGGAGTATACAATTCATCTAAAGTTTCGTGAACCACGGTACCCAAGGTATTAAAAGCAACTGTTTCTTCAACATCGTCAAACTCTTTAATGTTTAAAATTTTCTGTTTGTAAAAGGACACAGGATTGTGCAAGTAATTGGTCAAAGCAGAAGGAGATATTCCTTTTTCTGCCAATACTTTTAATCGCTCAAAAACAACTTCATTCTTAGGAATTTTCTTTAATTCGGTTTTACTTGGAATTACCTCTGGTGCAATATTTTTCTGAACAATATCGCCTCTCATCATTTCTAATTGTGTTACAAAGCGACTTTTCTCTCCACTTCCAAAAACATCATGTTCTGTATTGTAAAGAATGAAAACGTTCTTAGCTCGTTGCAATAATCTGAAAAAATGATATGAAAAAATAGCATCTTTCTCTCTGTATGTTGGCAAGCCAAACTCTATTTTTACATCAAAAGGAATGAACGAATTTTGTTGCGAACTTGCAGGCAGAACACCCTCGTTAGCGGAAGTTAAAATAATATTTTCAAAATCTAAAACACGGGTTTCTAGCATTCCCATTAACTGTAAACCTCTTAAGGGTTCTCCTTGAAAAGACAAGGTTTCTGAAGTAATTAATTGCTTAAAAAATAGCGACAATGTTTTTAAATCTGTAAAATACTCATAGGCTGTTTGCAAAGTTTTTAACTGCGTAAAAGCGGTATAAAAACGGAACAAGTACTCTTTTTCTAAGTCTGTTACATCTTCTTTTAAAAGATGAATTAGATTTAGAATTCTATCTAAAAATTCATTGATAGTTGTATACGAGTTAAAAATAGAAGAAATACTGTTTTTAACTTCCACAGCCGCATCTTTTAAAATAGTTTCTATCTGGTCTTTGTTAATGAATATATAGTTTTCTTTTCCAATCTCTTCTGTAAAATTGTCTACTAAAGAACTGTTATTATCAGACAATAATTTATAAACAGATTGGTGTTTTAAAAATCGAACAACATCCTTATGATAAAATTCATTGACACCCTTTTTTTGCAATTTTTCTTGCGACACGAACAATTGAAAAATACTAAACAGCAAACTTGTTGTAGGAATATCTTTCAAGGGATACCCCATGGTAATATTTATTGCATTGATGTTTTTTGGTAAAGAATTTAAAGTAATTGGCAGTAACGTTTCATCTGCTAAAACGAGTGCCGTATTTTTAAAATCTGTAAAATTCTCTAAAATTTCTCCAGCATATTTAATCTGTGTCGTGTTTTTAGAAGCGCCAATTACTTGAATATTTTTTGGTTTCGAAAACGAATTACTAAGCGTTTTTAAAGTATTTTTTTCGTAGTATTTCCACTCCTTTTTATACTTTCTAATAAAGGTTCCTGCTTGATGATTGGATTTGAAAAACATTTCGTCTAAATCCCAGTAGATGTCAGAATTATTGGTTTCTAATACTTTCTGAAACAAAAATTCTTCTGCTTTATTTAATGCATTGAAGCCAATAAAAAAGAACTTTTTTTGGATATTTTTCTCAAGATATTCGTCAATATTATAACATGCTTCTCGGTACATTAAACCCTGATAACCAATTTTTTTCTCTAATAAAAACTGATATAAAGGCTGATATAAATCGTTCAACTTTTCTAGAAAAGAAGAATGATCTTTGATAAAGGCGGTTTCTTTAAATGTACCATTTACAGACCATTTATTTAAACGCTCAATATCTCTAATAGAAATAAAAATCTTTTTTTGATCTACCAAATGCTGATCGATTTCATTAAAATCTTGCAACACCGTAAATGCCCATGAAGAAAATGTATCAAAAGAATCTGGATCCTTTTCCAAGCCTTTATAAATCGTGTAAAAATGAAACAATAGCTGAATGCTATCTGCCTTTTCTATACCAGAAACTTGTTGTACAAACTGCTCTATATTTATTGTCTCTGGCAAAAAACCAACAGAAATCTTGTCTTTTAATGTTTGTTTTAAAAAAACTTTGGCTCTTTGAGATGGCAATATAAAAACCGCATCTTCAAAAGATTTTGTAGTTTTTAAGATGGAATCTAAAGTTTCTGAAATAAAGGATTGCATAGTATTTTTGATCTTCAATTGGAGTTTCTAAATTACAAAAACTTACTTTTATACTTGTGACATCTTTAAAATTAATTTTGATGAAAAACGAATTGAAAATAATAGGAATTCAAACCGCCTTAATTTGGGAAAACCCAAAACAAAACATCGCTTTTTTTGAAAAAAAAATAGCGCCTTTAGAAAATGACGTAGATTTAATTGTGCTTCCAGAAATGTTTACCACCGGCTTTACAATGAATCCTGAAAAAGTTGCTGAAAAAATGAACGGTTTTTCTGTTTCTTGGATGCAAAAAATAGCGAAAGAAAAACAAACGGCTATTTGTGGAAGTTTAGTAATCTCTGATTTTAATAAATTTTACAATCGTTTTGTTTTTGTGCATCCTTCAGGAGAAATAGAAAGCTATAATAAAAAACATTCTTTCACTTTAGCTGGTGAAGACAAAGTATATACTTCTGGCACTAAAAAAATAATTATTGAATATAAAGGATGGAAAATTTGTCCCTTAATTTGTTATGATTTGCGTTTCCCTGTTTGGGCCAGAAACACCGAAAATTACGATCTTTTAATTTATATTGCCAATTGGCCAGTTGCAAGAGTAAATGCTTGGGATACGCTTTTAAAAGCACGAGCAATTGAAAATATGAGTTATGTTGTTGGGGTGAATAGAACCGGTAAAGATGCCAATAATTATGAATATACTGGTAATTCCGTACTCATTGATTATTTAGGCAATGCGCTTTCAAGTTTAGAAAAAAATGAACCTGGCATTGTAACGGCAACCTTCGTTAAATCTAATCAAGATAAGATTCGTAAAAAACTAGGCTTCTTAACGGATAAAGATTCCTTTAAAATTTCTAAATAACACTTATGACGATTAAAAATGTTACTCCTTTAGATATTGACAAAATATTTACACTTTACAACATTGCTTCTAATTATCAGAGAGAAAAGAAAACAGTGATTGTCTGGCCAGATTTTAATAGCGCAATGGTCGAAGTAGAAATTGCGGAAAACAGACAATTTAAATTGCTCATTAATACTGAAATTGCATGTATTTGGGCAATTACTTTTTCTGATGTACAAATTTGGGAAAACAGCCAAGAAGACAGCGCACTTTATATTCATAGAATTGCTGTAAATCCAAATTTTAGAGGAAACAATTATATTGATAAAATTATTGATTGGGCCAAGGAATTTGCTCTTAAAGAGAAGATTCAATTTATTAGATTGGATACTTTAGGAGAGAATATTGGGCTTATTAAACATTATAAAAATGCAGGCTTCAATTTTTTGGGACTCTTTAATTTAAAAGATACTTCCAATTTACCTGACCATTATAAATTGGCTCCTGTTTGTCTTTTTGAAATAGATTTACTTAAAAATAAAGTGTAGGTAGCTTTGTTACGCTGCCACTTTGCTGCTATCTTTAACACATAAGCGCATAAAACATATCGGTTTTTATTTGTATTAAATCTCTAAACTAGAAAAAACCCGTTAATCCAGAAGCTTCGGGATTAACGGGTCTTTAATTTTTTAAAATATCACTGTCTTCTGACTCCGAATTTATAATATCCAGCAAAAGACCTCGTCCTAGTAAAAAAACTAAATACCAATACTCTAAAGCTAGTAAAAAGTACAGCACTAATTAGAACAACGTTCTTTTTGTTTTTCACAAAAAGATACTGTAAAAAGTAGGAAATACCTTCTTATTATTTATGCTGGAATTAACCATTTAAAATCAAACTTAGTATCTGGAACTTTAATTCTTTCTGTAATTCTGTACATTCTGTCTGGAAGTTTCATTAGATAATCACGCGCTTTTTCTGCTTCTGGCGTCAAATTTGTGATCTTGTCAATTTCCCACATCTTGTTTAATTTCCTCAAGATATCTACATAATCGAAACCTGTATAAACACCTATTCTTTGAGCGACTGCTGAAAAATCATCAAATGCACTTCCTTTAGCTCCAAATGATTGTCTTAAGTGTAATGCAGGCATTACAATTTTATATTTCATCATGTGTTGGAAAGCCAACATCATTTCACTTGCATCTATCTTAAAAATTTCTTTAACAAAATGAGAATATGCTTGGTGATGACGCATTTCGTCTCCTGCAATAATTTTAGACATTTTACCTAACACTTTGTGTCCTTTTTTCTTTGCAATTTTAGCCACGTTGTTATGAGAAACATAGGTTGCTAATTCTTGAAATGTAGTATATACAAAGTTTTTATAAGGATCTGTTGAAGTACCAATATCAAAACCATCTGCAATTAAATGTTGTGTAGAAATTTCTACTTCACGCATGTTTACACGTCCAGATAGGTATAAATACTTGTTTAGAACATCTCCATGTCTGTTTTCCTCTGAAGTCCAGGTTCTTACCCATTTTGCCCAACCATTATCTGGGTCTTGATTTACACCATCTAAATCTAATAACCAAGATTCATAGGTTGGCAATGCTTCTTCAGTAATCGTGTCTCCTACTAAAACCACCCAAAAATCGTCATCTAGTTCTTTAGAAATCTCTCTAATTTCTTCTACTTCTGATATAAATGAATCTTTCTGCGAGTTTGGCAAGAAATCTGTTGGTTGCCAAATTTTCTCTGCAGGAATTAAATAAGTATCCATGAAATTTTGCATGCTTTTTTCTAACGTCAGCATTACTTCTTTTCTAATGTTATAAATAGACATAATTTTTTATTTTATATGTTCTTTAATAATTGTTTCTGTTTTTTCTAGTAATTCTTCATAGGGTAAAGAATTAATTTTTATTGGTTTATGTGTTGTAATTGTAATTGGGCTCCCTAAGCCTAGCGGAAATTTTCCATACCGAAATATTTTCCAAGAATTGTTAATTGTCAAAGGTACAACATAACCATCATTGTTGTACTTCGTTATTATTTTTAATCCACTATGAGCAAACCTTTTTGGCACTCCATCTCTACTTCTTGTTCCTTCAGGAAAAATGACAGCTCCCCATTTATTTTTGTTAATTCTTTTGGAAAAATCAACCAACTCACGTATTGATTGTTTTGAATCATTTCTGTCTATAAGCGCTGCACCGCCTTTTTTTAAATTATAAGAGACACTTGGAATACCCTTACCAAGTTCTATTTTTGATACAAATTTTGGGTTGTACTTTCTAAAAAACCAACCTATTGGAGGAATATCTGAAATTGATTGATGGTTTGACACAAAAATAATGGAGGTGTTTTCTGGAATTTTATGTTTATTTATTACACGAACGGTAACCCCAATAAGTAACAACGTTTTTACCAAGCAAAAGTTTAAAGCATTTATAACTTTGGCATGCCCTTTTACACCAAATAAATTAAAACTTAGCCACTGAAAAGGATGGAAAATTATCAATAATAAAGTAAACGTAAACAAAAAGACTACTGACAGTATAGCGCTTAAAAATTTCATCATTACAACCAGTTATTCCAAGGGATTCTTGAAAGCATTAATATCAATCCTATTCCGTAAAAAATTACAAAGGTTTTAAATTTTGCAGCATGCGCTGTCTTCTTTTTATGTTTAGACCAACCAATTGTTATAAAAACAATTGCTAAAATCATAATTGTTGGATGCTCTACCGCTAGAAGTCTAGTTGCCTTATTGCTCATTACAGCTCCTGCATCTGCCTTCAAGGCTTGGTACCAGGGTGACATAAAATACCAAGACAAACCTATTAATAATTGAATATGAGAGACGATTAATGTAAACAAACCAATGCGTAAGTCTTTGTCTGTAAATTGTTTCTTTTTAATGAACCCGATAACTGCATTAATTACCGCAAAGATTAAAATTGCTAGTACTAGATATGCCCAATAAGAGTGTATATCTTTCATCATAATAATTGTTTTTTTGGTTGCAACAAAGTTACTAATTTTTATGCATAAAAAAACCACCTCAGTTGAGGTGGTTTTTTTTTATTAAGTAAAAAAATAATTTATTGTAAAATATAATCTGCACCTAACTTAACTACATTTGTAGTTCTCGTACTGTTTGTACCATCGTAGACAGCATAAGTTACAGAGAATTTTTGACCTTCTTCTGCAGCTGGAAAATTAGCTTTTAAAATTACATTAATTTTAATTAAACGTGCAGCAACTGTTTCTTCGTCTTTACCTGTTCTGACATCGAAATTATTATAATTTCCATTACCAACAGAATTAAAATCTGCATTTGTTAATGTATATTTAATTGTATTATCAGGAACCCAGTTATCACCGTTATGTCCAAATTTTAATAGTGTATCAATGACAGTTGGAATAGCATTCCAAACAGAACCATCAAATACAAAGTTCACATTTTGAGAACTTACACCACCACTATAATAGTCGTATTGTACCGCAACGAAATCGTCTGCAGCTGCAAATTGATATAATGTTCTTAAGTAGATTCCGATTTTGTAAATAGCCTCATCTTTATCACTAAAATTAGGATAACGTTGTCCCATCAAAGAATACTCATCACTCGTAAATGTGATAGGTGCAGTCCACTCATCTGTTAGTGTAAATCTAGTTGTAGCTTCCTCTAAAACAAAAGTATAGAACTCGTAAGAAGTTGTACTAAAAATAGTATACCCTGCTCCATCAAATTCAACTAACATAACTCTGGTGCCGGCAGCACCGTCATAAATGGCATATGTTACGTTGTATAATTCACCTGCAGCTGTATTTGGGAAGTTATTTAATAAAATTGTTTCAATTTTATCTCTTCTAGTTTCTAATGCTTCTTCTGGACCATCAACTCTAATATCAAAATTATTGTAATTCCCATTACCTACCAATTCGAAATCAGCGTCTGTTAATGTGTAATTTGTTGTTAAAGAAGCGTCCGAAGCATTTTGCTGTTGTACTAATAACATTTCTAAAGTACCACTAGAACCGTCATAAACCGCATAGGTTACATTATACTTAGCCCCTTCTTCAGCATCAGGAAAATTATTTAATAGGATTGTTTGAATTTTTGACCTTCTAACCTCTATATCTTCTTCTGCTCTTCCTGTTCTAATATCAAAATTGTTAAATCTTCCATTTCCTACTAAATCGAAATCATCATCTGTTAGTTCGTAATCAATAATAGTTGGTTGTGTATTATAGGTTAAGTCTACAACAGTTCCTTTCGCTTCACTCGGATACTTGTATCCAAAAAAGTCATTAAAATTTCCACTATTATTTAAACTAGTTACCCCAATATCTGTATAATCTGCATCTGAAACTGTATAAGATTCAAATTTAATAGGGCTGTATAACTTATATGTTATTGCTGCTGAAGAAGCTTTATTAATAGATCCATCTGCATTATACTTAACACCTAAAGCAGGGTATTCATCTGACAGAAAACCAGGTAATAAAGATTTAGCATCATCTGTTGAACTGAAATTTCCATAAGAAAGGTCTAAAGTTTCATAATCTTCATCAGATAATGTACGAGAAACATCTCCGATAAGTGCATCATTTGCTGTTAGAGCATCTACTTCTGCATTAATGTCCTCTAAAGGGTTACATGAAGTAAATACGAACGCTGTAATTGCGAGTAAATAAAATATTTTTTTCATAATTATATATTTTTAAAAATTAATTTTTGCTCCAACACTAAAAGTTCTACCAGCACCGTAGTATACTTGTGCTTCTGCTGCTGTTGAACTTCCTCTATCTTGAGCATCCGAAATGTAGTTAATGTCAAATACATTATTAACTCTTGCTATAATTGATGTATCAAAACTACCAAATTTAAATTTGTGTCTTATTGCTGTATCAACTAGTGAAAAAGATGGAACTTTCCAAGCATCTGGTGCAACTGTTCCTCTATCACTCGGATCAAAATCTGAATATAGATCCGCAAAGTAATTGAAATCTACAGTAAAAGTAGTTTTGGTAGTTAATTTATAATTTGTTCCTAAAGCAAATGTTGTTTGTGCAGCATCACCAACATGTAGGTCTTTTATAAATAAATCTACTTCATCAACCTCTACTTGGTCTTCATCAAATATTTTTACATTTTCTATATTATTACCCCATCTCCAGTCTCCAAGAGAAGCCATACCAGTGATGTTTAATTTATCTGTAGCTCTGTAAATAAAATCAACCTCAACACCTTGATGTAAAGCATTTACTCCTAAAATGTTAGCAGTTGCTCTTGAACCATCTGGTTGTTGAAAACTTGCAGTTTCTGTTCTATCTTTCCACTGAGTTCTATATACGTTTACATTTGCAGTTAATTTTTCAGTTCTAAGTGTATACCCCAATTCATAACTCGTAATTTTTTGGTTAGGAGCGTCTTGATTTGTATCTGTATTACTACTAAAACTAGTAAAGATAGCATTGAAATATGGAGCTCTTTCGAAATAACCTAAATTTGCAAAAACACCATGATTCTCATTTAAGTTGTAGTTAAGACCTCCCTTAGTACCAAAACCTATAAAGCTAAATTTTTCAGAAGTTTGTCCTGGATCACTATCTAAATAATTAAAACGATCAACTCTTTGGTATGAAGTATTAGAAATATTTGATGAAATAAATCCACTAAGATCATTTTTAGAGTATTCTAACTGCGCAAAGCCACCAAACCAGCCAACTTTACCATCATTGTCATAAGCTATCTTGTCACCTACTTGTGTTTGATTGTTTGGATTGTTTAAGTTAGAATCATCTAAATAATATTGCCCTCCTAATAAATCTGTAACCTCTGTAAAGTGAATTCCTTTGTATCCTCTTATATCTAAACCAGTTAAAAAAGTTAACTCTTCAGTAACATCTGTTTTTAAAGTTGATAAAACACCGTACCAAACATGGTCATTTCTAGAAGCTCTTAATATAGATTCTGAACCAGCTGTTCCTTGAGCAACATTCTCATTAACAATTTTATCGAAGTTTATTGTACCTAAAGCACCAATCCTGTAGTCTGTATCATTAAAACGGAACTTATTAGCTCCTCTAAATCCACCACCACCTCCGCTTCCAACAGAAACATATGCTGCTGTAGAAACAAAAGTTTTATCACTAACATTCCAATAATGATTTAAAGAAACCTGAGGTTTATGATAAAAATTATCTTCAGAATTTGTTTTTTGACCTTGTTTATAACCCCAATCAGAGTTATACTTTCTACCGCTTTCACTCGCTCTAAAAGTAGAAATTAAATGTCTATTTTGTCTTTGACCATGACGTTGTTTTGCTCCAAACGCTGTTAAAGACAATTTATGAGCATCATTAAACTCCTTTGTAATATTAATAAAATAGTTAAAACCTTTAAAAGACGTACCATCTACATAACCATTTCCCTCTGTGGAAGAAGCAGAAACCGATACAGCTACGCCATTATCCATCATTCCTGTAGAGTATGTAAACCCAAACTTATTATAACCGTCGTTTGCCAAAGAGTAACCGAAATTACCACCTTCTTCTACATCTGAAGTTTTTGTTAAAATATTAATAGTTCCACCAATTGAAGGAACGGCAACTTTAGAAGCACCTAGACCTCTTTGTACTTGCATTGCAGAAGTAACATCACCTAAACCAGCCCAGTTAGACCAATATACTCTACCGTTTTCCATGTCATTAACAGGAACTCCATTAATCATTACAGCAACATTCTCTGAGTTAAAGCCACGTAAATTAATTCTACCGTCTCCATATCCACCACCAGATTTAGTAGCATACACTCCAGGAGTAGATTTCAAAATTTCAGGAAATTCTTGAGTTCCTAATTTTAATTCAATTTCTTCAGCTTTAATTGTAGAAACTGCCACGGGTGTTTTTCTGTCAATTGCAAATGAGTTAGAAACAATGACGATCTCTTCTAAGGAGCCAGCATCTTCTAATAATTGAATTGTTAAATTATTTTTTGATGAAGAAAAAGAAACTTCTTTAGTCTTGTAACTAATATAAGAAACTACTAATACACCTGAATTCGATTTTGCTTGTAAAGAAAATTTACCGTCAAAACCTGTTGAGGTTCCGTTTGTTGTTCCTTTTACAAGAACACTTGCACCTGGCAAAGGTTGGTTAGCTTCATCTACCACCATACCCGTAATTTTAGTTTGCCCTAAAACAGTAGCTGTTATAAAAAACAGTGCTACAAATAATAAGTTTTTAAAATTTTTCATTGTTTGAGTTTGAATTAATATTGTTATATTTTCTGCAAAAATCTTGCTTTTACAGAGCTCACACGTTAATTTAATGTTAAGCTTTAAAAGAAAATGATGCACGTCAAATTTAAACAAAAGAATATTGTATTCTACAGATGAGCAAATTAAATGCTAAGAAAATTGTTAACAAAGTGTTAAGCATTAAATAAATCTTTGATACGTTCTTCATCAAACCCAGTAAATTAAGGAGTGTTTAGCAACTTTTTAGCTAATTCTTTTCCTAATTCAACTCCAAATTGATCGTAACTGTATATGTTCCATAAAATTCCTTGTGTATAAATCTTATGTTCATACAAGGCAATTAACTTTCCTAAAGAACGGGGCGTAAGTTTATCAAAAATAATAGAATTACTAGGTCTGTTTCCTTCAAAAACTTTAAACGGCAACAATTTTGCTATTTTATCTTCATTACCGGAAAACTTTAATTCTAAATGAACCGCTTCTTTTGTTTTTCCAAAAGCCAATGCCTCTATTTGACCGTAATAGTTTGCCATTAGTTTTTTATGATGATCTGTTAACCCATATAATGATTCCTTATAACCAATAAAATCTGCAGGAATTAGTTTTGTTCCTTGATGCACTAATTGCATAAATGCATGTTGCATGTTTGTTCCTGTGCTTCCCCAAACAATAGTTCCTGTTTGATACGTTATTTTATCACCATTTCTATCTACACCTTTCCCATTACTTTCCATAATAGCTTGTTGTAAATAGTCTGGAAGCTTTTTTAAATATTGTGAGTACGGCAAAACAGCCTCTGTTTCTGCTTCATAAAAATTATTATACCAAATACTCAACAGTGCTAAAATAACTGGAATATTTTTATCAAAATCTGTATTTCTATAATGCAAATCCATTTCTTCAGCACCGTCTAACAAGGCTTTATAATTATCATAACCCACAGATAAACTAATAGACAACCCAACTGCAGACCATAAAGAAAAACGACCACCAACCCAATTCCACATTGTAAAAACATTTGCTTTATCAATACCGAAATTATCTACAGCTTCTAAATTCGTCGAAACCGCCACAAAGTGTTTCGGAATGTCAAAAATTGTAGCTGATTTTAAAAACCAATTTTTAAGGGTTTCTGCATTTGTAATTGTCTCTTGTGTTGTAAATGTTTTTGATACAATTACAAATAGCGTAGTTTCTGGATTTAATTTTTTAATAATTTCAGAGACGTGGTCTCCATCTATATTAGAGACAAAATGTGTGGTTAACTGGTTTTTATAATACTGCAGCGATTCCACCACCATATCTGGCCCTAAATCTGACCCACCAATACCAATATTTACAATATCTGTAATGGATTTCCCAGTATACCCTTTCCATTTCCCAGAAATAACTTTGTTACTAAAGCTTCTAATTTTTCTTAAAGCAGTTTGTATTTGTGGTTTTATATTTTTCCCATCAATCAAAACTGGTACCTCAGAATTACTTCTTAAAGCGGTGTGTAAAACTTCTCTTCCTTCTGTAACATTAATTACTTCACCAGAAAATTGTTTTTCGATCGCATCTTTTAAATCCACTTCTTTTGCGAGTTCTAACAAGAGCGCAATTGTTTCTTTCGTTATTCTGTTTTTTGAAAAATCTACGGACAAATCTCCAAGTTCTAAAAAAAAGTCTTCTTTTCTATTCGCATCTTTGTACAGACCTTTAATAGTAATATCTTTATTTTTATTAAAGTGATTTGTCAGTTTTTCCCAAGCCTGAGTCTTAGTTGGATTGATATTCTTTAGTGCCATTCTATTCGTTTTGAGCTATTTCTTTAGTAATTACTGTAGTTTCTTTTATTTCTAACTGATATTGATCTAATTGATTTCTTAGCGGTTTTATAAAATCAAAAAAGACCGGTTTCATTATTTTTTTCATTGGTTTTGCAGCAGGTAACTTTTCTCTTAAAGGATCTACTTGTTTCCCGTGCTTCCAAAAACGATAGCATACGTGAGGTCCACCAGTATTTCCTGTCATTCCCACCCAGCCAAGAACATCTCCTTGCTTTACATATTGTCCTTTTTTTACTTTACGTCTTTTCATATGTAAATATTGAGTAGAATAGGTGTTATTATGTTTCACTTTTACATAATTACCGTTTCCTCCCCTTCTTGCAGATTCAGACACCGTTCCACTTGCAGTAGCAATGATTGGGGTACCTATATTGGCAGCAAAATCGGTACCTTTATGGGGTCTTATTCGATTTCCATAATATGCAATTCTTCTTCTTAAATTATATCTTGATGAAATTCTATATTGAAATTTTATTGGAGCTTTTAAAAATTGACTGCGCAGCATTTTTGCGTTATCATCATAATATTCATGAATATTTAAAATGGAATCTGCCAGGAATCTAAAAGCATATAAATCCTGACCGCTATGTTTAAAAACCGCAGACTTTACATCACCATATCCCGCAAAAACAGTGTCATTAATAAATTTTTCTTCAAAAACAAGCTTAAAAGAATCTCCTTTTTGAAGTTTATAGAAATCTAATGTCCACGCATAAATATCTGCAATGGTCCATGTTAGAGTAGGCGATAAATGCAAACTGTCCATTGCATTAGAAAGGCTCGAGTAAATTTTCCCTTCCACAATTTTTTCAATCTTTTTTATAGGCTGAATATAGGTATACGCTTTCATTATAGAATCTTTAAAATCTACAACAGTGGCTTTAATTTTATCATTTTTATATATAAAAACTTTGGCTTCTTCTAAAGAGTCTTTGCTAGATAATATCATGTAAGGCTTGCCTGCTCTTACTCTTCTCACATCAAATACCTCTTTTATTGAACTCGCTATTTTATTAATTTTAGGATAATTTACATGATGTCGGTCCAATATAATTCCAAAACTTTCTCCACTTTTTATGGTATCTAAAACAATTTTGTAATCAGACATTTTAAAACCATATTTATAAACAGGCTTTGGCTTTGGCTTCTCTTTTGGAATTGTTTCTTTTCTCTTTTCTTCAGTTTTACAAGCAGAAAAAGCGGAAAATATTAATAAGAAGTAAATTATATTTTTCAAAAAATGGATGAGATTAGATTTAACACCCAAAAGTACAACTAAAATTGATTTATTTTAAATCTAAACAAGTAAGTTCCTACAAGGATTTCGTTAAATTTATTTTATTGTAATCTCGTTAACTTTATTAAAAATCGTTGGCCAAACCTTTGTATGCCTCTAATTCTGCTCTTAAAGAACCTACGGATAAATCTGCCTTCATTTTAATTGGTATCTTATTAGAGTCGTCTGTAATCCAAATAGTTACACTTTCTTGTGCTTTGAAAATTCTGCCAGACTGCACCAAAGGTCTAAAGACTATAGTCTTAATTTTTCCAAATCTTGTATTTAGAACTTCTTTCCCTAAAAAACGAAGTTTAAAAGGATACACTTGAGAATCCATAAACATGTCAATCGCTATTTCGTCTCCCCTTTTTAATCCTTTGACATCTTGATTTCTTAAATAGTAAAAAGAGGAAAGTATGTCTTGAACATTAGAAAAAGGAATCGTAGTATCTTTCTGTTTTAAAAAATCTTGAACATAAGCTTTATTAGCGATGTAATCGAAATTGGTTATTCTATGTTTTTTATAACCACCTTCGTCAATTTTTCTTTTAAAAACATATGGTTTTATAGTGTCTTTGTCAAAATAACTTTCGTAGACGTCCTCTACTTTAAAAAACCATTTTATCAAACCAGATGTCCACCCAGAGCCTTTTGTGTAAAAAACTTTATTGCCGTTTAAAACGGTTTCTTCAACCTCTAATATTGCGGTTCCAGCTCTTAAAAAACCACTGTAACTCATTTTATAACGCAACCATTCACCGTCCTTAAAAGCTGCTGTTTTTTCTTGCGAAAAAGACTCAAAAATTAAAAAAAAAGCAAATAGTGCTAATACGTATGTTTTCATAGTTATCAAACTTATAAAAAAGTTTTGACAATTACCACGCCGAAAAAGAAAATGTACTTGGGATATAATTTATAAGTAATTTTTAACATTTTTTTCGCTTAGAAAGTCCCCCAATTTTTTAATTCTTCTTCGCTCCATAAATACGGGTAAAAAATTCTTCGTTGGTATTTTGGATGCATGTATTTACGCCAGCTACTTCCGCCAGTTGCCTCTAAATCTTTATCTTTTCCTCCTAAGTATTTGCCCGCAGCATTGTAATGTGCCATCACCCATTTTACATTTACAGTATAATCATAATGACGCATGGCTTTGATTAAATCCTCATTTCTCTGATCTTCTTTTGGTAAATTTTTAAACTTTAAAGACAGATTGCAATCATTATAGTCTTCCATAAAATCGATAAAAACACCAATATATTTTTTATCGAATAATTTTATTAAAATTGATTTATCTCCTGTTTTATGATTCACCCCTGCTGCTTGCCAATACAAGTGATTGTATGCATTTTTAAAAGAGGAACTTCTATCAATATCTTCTCTAAAACGAGCATCAATTAAATTAATCAATTCTGTAGAAGCGAATTCAATTTTACGATATTGTGCCGATTGAAAACCACTTGCTGGAGTTAATGTGTTTCTAAATTTTAGATATTGTTCTTTTTCCATTCCATCTGCCATCACATCAAAAGAACTACACAACATGTCAAAATATCGGCTAATTCTATTTAAGTGCATCGAAAATTTATCGGCAGAAACCTCGGTTGCTTTTGCTACTTGGTCTATTTCCCACAAAATCATTTTAAACAACAACTCATTTACTTGATGATACATTATAAAAACCATTTCATCGGGTTGCGTTGTTCTTGGAATTTGCAAACCTAAAAGTGCATCTGTCTGAATATAATCCCAATATGTAATTGGAGTACTCCAAAGAACTCCCTCTAACATTGCATCTAGGGGAACACCCAATTTATCGTACTTTTCTTCTATTGCTTTTAAAATTTCGTCTTTATTCATTGATTGATTTTATGGTATAAAAAAAGAACAAAGATAAAATAGTTTCTCTTTGTTCTTGATTTTTTTATTCTTACGAATTAAATAAAATAACTTTCACTGTAAAAAAGAGCACTACGTCCTTCTTCTTTGTGTGAACCCTATTTACAAAGTTCCTCTTTTAGCTTGTTCTCTTTCTATAGATTCGAACAATGCTTTAAAATTCCCTGCGCCAAAACCTCTAGCACCCATTCTTTGAATAACTTCGAAAAACAAGGTTGGTCTGTCCTCTATTGGTTTTGTAAAAATTTGCAATAAGTAGCCTTCTTCATCCGCATCTATCATAATACCTAAAGCCATTAACTTTTCGATATCTTCTGCTAATTCATGACTAAACTCTTGCAATCTTGCAGGAACTGATTTATAATATGCTTCTGGTGGTGTTGATAAAAATTCTACTCCATTGGCTTTTAATTGAGAAACAGTTTTAATAATATCATCTGTTGCTACAGCAATATGTTGCACACCTGCCCCTTCATAAAAATCTAAATATTCCTCTATCTGAGAACGTTTTGCAGCTTTTGCTGGTTCGTTTATTGGAAATTTAATTCTACCATTTCCGTTAGACATTACTTTACTCATTAATGCTGAGTATTCTG
>JBNMOF010000008.1:0-26624 GCA_051277175.1 Polaribacter sp. | reverse complement strand
CTTCTTCTTCTTCTTCTTCTTCTTCTTCTTCTTTCAGAGCTCTTTCTGCTCTGTCCTGCTTTATTTTATTTATAAATTGGTCAAAAGTAACTTTGTACCGTAAAACGATATACGCTAAAAAAAAGAAAATTAAAAGTATGGTAAGTCCGGTTTTACCTATGAAATCTTGAAGATATATATTAATTTCAAAACCAATCACCCCAGAAAGAAGTGCAAATTTTTCATGCAAAAATCCAAACGTTACAGAAACTAACACCATCGCAATTAAACTCCAATTCCAAGAAATAACCATTTTAGAAAGTTTTCTTTGGAATAAAATATACAATCCTGTTAAAAAAAGTTGAAGTGCTACTATAAATGCAGCAATACCAAAACCTTTATAGATAAAAAAGTGACTTAAATTTGCACCAATTTTACCTAATAAATTTTTACTTTTTACAGCTCTATTCGTTAATTGATTTAGGGTACTTTGATCTTCTTGCCAATTAAAAAAGAATGAGATAAAAGCGATGCATAAAAAAATAGAAAACAACATTAGAAAGATTCCAAAGATTGTTTGTGCTTGTTTCGTTTTTAAAAAAGCAAAAATACTTGGTTTTCTTTCGGATGTATCCGTTGTTGTTTTTGTGCTAGGTTTTCTTTTAGCCATTAATATGTTGCGTATTTTTTAAAGTATTTTAGCTAAAATAGTAAATTGATTTTTGAAATGTAAATGAACCCAGCAATTATTAATGAGATAATTCCTGCAAATGTTGGAGCACCAGCAGCAATATCTTTTATAAAGCCTATTTTTACATGAAAGTCTGGATGGACAAAATCAGCAATTTTCTCTATCGCTGTATTCAAAGATTCCGCAACTAAAACCATTCCTATTGCTAAAAATTGAAGCATCCATTCTGTATTCGAAATATTAAAATAAAAACCTAAAATAGTAGCAATGATTGCTATAAAAACTTGTGCTTTTATACTATCCTCAGTAGTTAGCAGTAACCACGTACCTTTGAAAGCAAACTTTAAACTGCGTATTCTTCCTCTAATAAAACTATCTTTTGGGTTTTTCATGAAGTTACATAGCCTTAAAAGCAGCTTCATAATTGGGCTCATCAACAATATCAGATACTTGCTCTGTATATATTATTGTTCCAGTCTCATCTAACACAATAACCGCTCTAGAATGTAAATAAGCTAGAGGTCCGTTTGTAATTTCTAATTCATAATCTTTACCAAAACTTCCGTTCGAAAAATCAGATAACATAATTACATTATCGATGCCTTCTGCACCACAAAAACGTGCTTGAGCAAAAGGTAAATCTTTAGAAACACACAGAACAACTGTATTCTTTAATTCGGCTGCTTTTTTATTGAACTCTCTCACGGAAGTAGCACAAGTTCCAGTATCAATTGAAGGAAAGATATTTAAAACTATTTTTTTTCCAGCAAAATCAGACAAAGTCTTTTCACTTAATTCCACTGTCTTTAACAAAAAATCAGCAGCTTTAGAGCCAACTTCTGGTAAATTTCCTATTGTATTTATTGCGTTTCCTTTTAAAGTTATATTAGCCATTTTGTATTTTTTATAAAAACAAAAGTATGAATAATTAAATTATTTTAAGAGTTATAAACTCTTAAACCGAATAAATAATCGTCTTATTAATAAATTATTTTTTTGTTAATTTAATAAAACCTTGACTTAGATAGTTAGACAAGTGTGATTGAAACTAAATTTTGAATCAATTAATTTAAACATTGTGAAAAATTCAAATTGTATTAAAATATCAGTACTTATTTTTAGAACCATCTTTTTTAGATCAAAAATAAAAATTGTTGGAGGCGGAGCAATGTTATTTTCTGAAAACATTATAGAAAAGGTCATATAGTAGAAAGATTATACCACAGATGTAACAGCTGTAAAAGCCTGATATGTAGTAGGTGTTTTATCGAGTAATGAACTTTTATCGTTTTTTCACCAATAAATAAAGCTTTTTTTATGTTGTAACGGGTACTGTAAATATTTCATGAATAATAGCAAATAAACTGACATTGCAAATTATTTTAAAATAGGATGTTGTTATTGTGGCTGCTAAATTAAGTGCAAAAAATATTAGCAAATTAATTAAAAAAGGAAAAGCAGTGATAAAAACAGCAGGTGATAGCATAATTATAGCTTCTATGAAGGGCAAAGATGTCTTTTATTTTGAGGGGAAAGGCGGGAAGTTTAATGCAACCGTTGCAGCTGTAAAACAATCGAACGGAGCACTTTATGCAGTCGATGCTGTTTTATTACCAAAGTCTTAAGACGTGTAAATTATTTAAATACTCTAAAACTAAAAGTCACTTCTGCAGAAGTGACTTTTTTTTGTTATTTTTTTAGAGCAATAAAGTTATTCTATTTACAAGTTGTATTTTCGCATTCTTTAAAATAAATACTAAATTGAATATTTCTCTTTATACATCTGAGTTTAAATACAATTGGAAACTTGCAGCTCCTGTAATGTTAGGAATGTTAGGGCATACATTTGTAAGTTTTGTAGACAATATTATGGTGGGCCAATTAGGAACTGCAGAATTAGCAGCTGTTTCTTTAGGAAATAGTTTTATGTTCATTGCAATGTCTATTGGTATTGGTTTTGCTACTGCGATAACACCTTTAGTCGCAGAAGCAGATGCTGCGAATAATTTTAAACAGGCAAAATCCACCTATAAGCATGGTTTGTTTTTGTGTACAACCTTAGGAATACTTCTCTTTCTGTTAGTTTTTTTTTCTAAACCATTGATGTATTTAATGCAACAACCAGAGGAAGTTGTAGCCTTGGCAATTCCGTACTTAAATTTGGTAGCCGTTTCTTTAATTCCACTGATAATTTTCGAGGCTATTAAGCAGTTTAGTGACGGTATGTCTATGACGAAGTATCCTATGTATGCGACTTTATTAGCAAATATTATAAATGTAGTTTTGAATTATCTTTTAATTTTTGGAAAGTTTGGTTTTCCAGAAATGGGGATGATTGGGGCAGCAGTTGGTACTTTAATTTCCAGGCTAGTCATGCTTATTTACCTTTGGACTTTATTGCGATATAAAGAGCGTTCTCGTGAAATAGTAAAAAATATAAAATTCTTTGTTTTAGATTTTCAAATGATAAAAAGGATTGTCAACATAGGTTCTTTAAGTGCCATGCAAATGTTTTTTGAAGTTGCCATTTTCACATCTGCAATTTGGTTAAGTGGCTTGTTGGGAAAAAATCCACAAGCAGCAAATCAAATAGCTTTAAATTTGTCTTCTATGACATTTATGGTTGCTATGGGATTAAGCGTTGCTTCTATGATTAGAGTTGGAAATCAAAAAGGACTGCAGAACTATAAGGAGTTGCGTCGCATAGCTTTTTCTATCTTTTTACTAGGTATTTTATTGGCACTTTTCTTTGCTTTGTTGTTTTTTATCTTTCATAAAAGTTTGCCTAATATATATGTAGATTTAAAAGATACAGCAAACTATCAAGATAATATGGAAGTAATAAGTATTGCATCCAATTTATTGCTAGCGGCTGCGTTCTTTCAAATTTCAGACAGTATCCAAGTAGTTGTTTTGGGTGCTTTAAGAGGTTTACAGGATGTAAAAATACCAACTATTTTAACGTTTATTTCTTATTGGGTCGTTGGCTTCCCGGTTTCTTATTATTTTGGAAAAGAGGAAATGTATGGTAGTTTCGGAATTTGGCTTGGTTTATTAGCGGGTTTAACAACAGCTTCTATTTTATTATTCATTCGATTTAATTCCTTAACTTTAAAATTGATAAAAGAGAAACAACAATAGCAAAGACCCACTCGAGCTCAGGCGAGCGGTTTAGTGATGCCACCTTAAATTAGTTTTCGACTGCGCTCGAACAGACATAAATAAAATAATTAAAATGAACTTACCAAAATTTTTACTAGCAGATAATAGTAATTCTCCAGAAGACATTTTTGTATTACATACAGAGTTTCCTCGTTTTATGATTAATTTGAAAGACGATGAAATAGAATGGTTTGAAGATTTAACAGGAGAAAACGAAGAAGATATTGCGGGCGAGTTAGCAGATTTAATGGATAAAGCAGGTTTGTTTTATGATTCAGAAATGAAAGAATTCGAATAATTGTTTATATTTTGAAGCAAAAAAAAACCTCACATTTTATTTTAATGTGAGGTTTTTATATATTTTATTATTAGGAGGCTATTGCTTAGATTTAGGAATTATAATCCCCAATTTCTTAATTACTAAATCAGTAATATCAAACGCACTATCTATGTATGCAAATTGATTTCCTGTTAAATTAAAAACTTGAGTATATCCATTTTCTTTAGCAATTGCACCAATTGCAGCATTCAATTTATTGTACAAAGGACGCATTAAATCGTCTTTCTTTAACCCCATTAAAGTATTTCCATTTTTTTGATATTGTTTAATATCTTGCTCTAAAGCACTTAATTCTTGCTGAATGGTTTTCTTTTCTAAAACCCCCATATCTTTTTCTTTCAATTCATAATCATCCACTTTCATTTGAAAATCATTGACTTTAATTGTAAAAGAAGAATCTAATTTTGCCCCATAAGCTTGTGACAGTTCGACAACTGTTTTGGCTTCCGGCATAATGCTAATGATATATTCGTTGTCTATGGTACCAACTTTAGTTTGTGCAATAGAAATTGTACTTATAAATGCAATAAGTATTGTTGTAATTTTTAGTTTCATGATTTAATTTTAGTTTGTCAAATATATAAAAATGAATTATTTACCTCAGTTTCTTGTTATTGTTTTTTTTAATTTTCTTTACTATTTTTTTTACCCATTTTAATTTGTGCTTACTATTTTTAATATGTCGCTCGCTTTAAAGTTTTTTTTGGATGGTATTCTTAATTGTTTTGAAAGCTGTTAAAGAATCAAACCATAAAATGTCTGCATCTCTTTTAAACCAAGTTAATTGTCTTTTTGCAAAACGTCTGGTATTTTTTTTGATTTCAGAAACTGCAAATTCTTTGGTAAAAGTTCCATCAAAAAAAGAAAACAACTCTCTGTACCCAACTGTTTGTAATGCATTTAATGTTTTGTGAGGGTATAAGTTCTTTGCTTCTTCGAGTAGGCCATTCAACATCATATTGTCTACACGTTGATTTATTTTATTGTAAATAACTTCTCTGTCTGCATTTAATCCTATTTTAATACTGTTAAAATTCCGAGGCTTTTTAGGTTTGTTTTTAAATGTTGAATAGGGGATTCCAGCGCCGATACAAATTTCTAAAGCACGCATTATTCTGTGCGGATTGTCGAGAGCTATGGTGTTATAAGTTTGAATGTCTAGATCTTTTAGTTGTTGTTGCAATACTTCAATTCCTTCTTTTTCTAATTTTAGCATTAACGCTGTCCGTATTTTTGGGTCTACCTCAGGAAAATAATCCAAACCTTTTAAAAGCGCATCGACATATAAACCACTTCCACCAACCATTATTTGAACTGGGTTTTCTTTGAAAAGTTCTTCTAATTTTTCTAAAGCGTCTCTTTCAAATTCACCAACATTATACGCATCAAAAACACTTCTGTTTTGTATAAAATAGTGTTTAGCAGCTTTTAACTCCTCAGGTTCAGGAACTGCTGTACCAATTGTCATTTCTTTAAAAAACTGTCTAGAATCACAAGAAATAATACTTGCATTAAATGTATTTGCAAGCTGTATGCTTAAAGCTGTTTTTCCAATAGCAGTTGGACCAACAACGGTTATTAAGGTGTTTTTTGTCGTATTCATTTAATTTAAAGTGCTTCCGCAATGATAACAAAATATTGCTCTTTCTACATGTTTATCTTTTAAACAATTTGGGCAAGATTGCGTATTTGTGTCTACTTTAGCATCTGTTTTTGTCATTTCAGAACTTACAATACCTGTAGGAATAGCAATAATAGAATATCCTAATATCATAATAGCACTTGCAATCAATTGTCCTAAAGGGGTTTGTGGTGCAATATCTCCAAAACCTACTGTAGTTAAAGTTACAATTGCCCAATAAATACTTTTAGGAATATTTGTAAAACCATTTTCTGCACCTTCAATCATATACATTACGGTTCCTAAAATAATGCAGATGATCAACACAAAAAACAAGAATACGGATATTTTGGCGCTGCTAGATTTTAAAGCAATCATTAATTTATTTGAGGCACCAATATATCTCGTTAACTTTAAAATTCTAAAAACACGTAATAACCGGAGCGCTCTTAAAGCAACTAAACCTTGTGATCCGACAAAAAGTAAAGAGAGATACATGGGAATTGTGGATAAGAAATCTATAATACCATAGAAACTGAAAATATATTTAAAAGGTTTTTTTATCGATACCACACGAAGTATGTACTCTATTGAAAAAAGGATGGTAATTACCCATTCACCAATATTTAATAATTTATGATACTTAATATCAAAACGTTCTACACTTTCTAGCATTACAAGTAATATACTTGCTAGAATTGCTATTAATAAAATTACATCGAAGATTTTACCTTCTTTGGTGTCTGCTTCATAAATAATTTCATGAAGTTTTTCTTTCCAAGATGTCTTTTTTATAGAATCGTTCAAAATTTAGCTTATTTTCTATTACAATACTACAAATATTTAGCGAGTTTAAAAATGTTTACTACTAATTTTATCACTATTGGTAAGGGTTTAAAAATAAATCAAAAAAAACATCTTTTTTAAAAACCGTACTTCAAATTATCTTTTAAGCATGTTTAAGATTCAATTAAATACAAACTAAAAACTCATAAAATGAAAACAAGTAACATTTTATAGGAACTGTAATTATTGCAATTATCGGTTTAATTATAGTAGCGGCAGATCATATAGATGCTCCAGCAGCACAAAGAACTTCTACTACGGTCATTTAGGTAGCATTAAAGATTCTTATACAGCATATCAAAATGCATTAGAGTTGAAGGCCAATGACAGTTATGCGAAAAAAGGAATTGCTTGGATTGTGTATTCTTTTGAAAAAAACCCAACAGAGGCGTTGCGAATTTTAGAAACTGTAACAAAAGAAAATAAGTCTCCTGATTATCATTTATTAAAAGCTGATATTTTCGATTTTATGCAGAATTTAAAAGCAAAAAACATAGAAATCGAAAAATATTTAGCAAAAGTATCGAATACTCATTATGGCGTAATGTATCACAAATATGATGTTTTACTTTATGCAGATGCTGCTACTAAAAAAGAAAAAGCATTAAAAATTGCAAAACAAGAAGTTTCTAAAAGACCAACAACGCAGTCTTATGATTTACTAGCTTGGTATTACTTTAAAAATGGACAATTAGAAAAAGCGTTAGAAATTACAGAGAGGTATGAATTAATAAACCTTTTGAGTCTGAAGCATTGCTAAATATAGCTTATATTTTAAAAGCAAATGGCAGATCGGAGGAAGCTATTAACATTAAGAAAGAATTGATAGAAAGTATTTTTGAATTAAGGCCTTTAGTAGAAAAAGAAATTAGAAGCACCTAAATTTACTGATCATAAAATAAAAATAAAAAGTATAACGCTTAAATTGGAATTTTAAGTTTTCAAAAGCAAAAAAATATCCTGTCTAATATTAAACTTAAAGACTTTAACCATGTTTGTTTTGGTTGATTTTAGTTGGATTAAATGCTTGTTACAATGTGTAGCAAGCATTTTTGTTGGGAATAAAGTTTTAAGGTAGATCTACTTATCTATTAGGAATATAAACCTTTTTTAAGAACTAATTAGTGATGTATAGACTGCGTGCGATATCCGAAAACTTTGTTCTAACAAGAAATTTCTTTTACTTGGCAGTAGGAATTGGGTTTTTTTCATATTTATTATGAATTGTTATTATCGCCAATCCAAATAGAACTGCTACTACAATTAAAATTGTACTCGTTAATCCACTTGATACAAAAGACATTCTGATTAAAATTGTTGAAATAACAAATCCTGAATTTCTAATAATTTTGTGAAATTTATCTGTATAGAAAAAGGAAATTAAAAGCAATACCACATCTACTAGAATTAATACTGTAAAAAATTGATCAAAAAATAGATTGTTAATACTTTCAAATGACGGCATTTTGCTAGCTGAAAATCCGGACACTCCAGCAGACCAACCGATAAGTGTAAATAAAGCCATAACAAAAAATAACGGCACTAAAATAACTGCTATTAACTTTTTCTTTCCAATGAATTTTTCTATTATCGGTTTGTTTTTTTCTTGCTGTACCACCTTTTCATTTCCTTGTTTTTGAAATAAAAATATCAAGTAAAAAAGTAAAAGAGAAGCAACTAAATCATAGGTAAATTGTAAATCTCCTTTGATTTCAAACCAATTTGAAGAAAGTTCTAAAGCCGCCAAGTCTTTAAATAATTTACGGATAATAATTAGTGTTATAATCTCGTATTGTTTGGTTATATAGGTTGTAAAAGATTTAGGTAAATAGTAAATTAAGAGATACACCTCGTAAATAAGAATAAAGGAAAATGGCGTATAAGCTGCAGATATTGGGTTTTTTAGCAGTTCTGAATTTATTGGGAATTCAATAAAGTCAAATTTCAGAAAATAGATAATTGCCAAATGTATAAAAAAACTAAAAATGGCTATTTGAAGAATAATCTTTTCAGTTTTCTCCCGAGTATGCTCAGATAGCAATTTATCAAATATGATATCTACTATTTTTGTTGTTTTATTCATTCTGCTATATTTTAAAAGGCATTAATGTTTAAATATCTTTGTTTCAACTTATTTTATTCTCTTTAAAGAACGGAATTATTTTTTAAATAGAACAACAAGAAATTACTTATAGTGATAAAAGCCTTTTAGCTGCGTTAAAAGGGGTCGTCTTACCGTTTTCTAAATTGTTAATTTCTTCCTGTAAAGCCTCTTTAACCTTCAGGTTTTGATAAAAATTAGTTTTTAATTGTTGTTCAATTGTAGAAAGTAGCCAAAACTTATTTTGTTCGTTTCTCTTTTTATCAAAATAAGAATTTTCTTTTGTCAAAGAAATATAATCAGAAATCATTGTATCAATTTTTCTAATTCCTGAATTATGCAAGGCGCTTGCTGTTAGAACTTTTGGCTGCCATGTGCTTTCTTTTAAGGGGTATAAATGCAACGCTCTATTAAATTCTACTTTGGCAATTTTTGCATTTTGTTTGTTTTCTCCATCTGCTTTATTAATAACAATAGCATCTGCCATTTCTATAATTCCACGTTTTATTCCCTGCAATTCGTCACCAGCACCGGCCAACTTCAATAATAAAAAGAAATCTACCATAGAATGTACTACGGTTTCTGCCTGCCCAACTCCCACAGTTTCAACAATAATGGTATCGAATCCAGCAGCTTCGCACAATATAATACTCTCGCGTGTTTTTTGAGCTACACCGCCTAAAGAGGTTCCCGAAGGAGAGGGTCTAATAAAAGCATTTTCATCAGTCACTAATTCTTCCATCCTGGTCTTATCACCTAAAATAGAGCCTTTATTTACAGAACTACTAGGATCTACAGCCAAAACAGCTATTTTTTTTCTTTGCGCAGTTAAGTGTTTTCCAAAAGTTTCAATAAAAGTACTTTTTCCAACCCCAGGAACACCGGTAATTCCGATTCTTACAGAATTATTTGCATAGGGTAAGCAACGGTCTAAAATTTCATTTGCTTTTTGTTGATGTTTGGCATTTGTGCTCTCTACAAGGGTAATTGCTTTGCTTAAAAAAGTAATGTTTCCTTTTAAAATTCCTGCAACAAATTCATCAACAGATTTTTGTTTGACTCTGCTCAGTTTTATTTTTTCTGCGGAGGCTTTACTCGTAGTTTCTGGTGATGAAACTCCATCTTTTTCGTGTAATGCAGAAGGTTTTTTATCCATTGTAAAAGCTAATATGTAAATTTATACATAAATAATGAGATTATATACGTTAATAATCAAATAGATTTGGATTATTTCAATCTTATAAATCGTTGTATTAATTCATGAATTCAATTTCTCTATTGTCAATAAAGTACCTATCTTTATACCCTATAAATAGTCACTTTTTTAATGGAACGGTACAAAGAAAATCAATTGAAAGTATACAATTCTCTATCTAAAAAGAAGGAGAATTTTAAACCCATAACAGAAGGATACGTAGGCATGTATGTTTGTGGACCAACGGTATATAGCAATGCACATTTAGGCAATGTAAGAACCTTTATGTTTTTTGATATTGTATATAGATATCTCTTGCATTTAGGCTATAAAGTGCGTTATGTGCGTAATATTACAGATGCAGGCCATTTAGAAAATGATGCAGATGAAGGTGAAGATAGAATTGCTAAAAAAGCACGTATCGAGAAAATTGAGCCAATGGAAGTCGTGCAGCGGTACACAGTAGATTTTCATGATGTGCTTAAAAACTACAACTTTTTACCACCTAGTATAGAGCCAACAGCAACGGGACACATTGTAGAACAAATAGAAATGATTAAAGAAATCATAGAAAAAGGTTTTGCATACGAAGTGAATGGTTCTGTATATTTTGATGTTTTAGAATATAATAAAAAAGAACATTATGGCATTCTATCTGGAAGAAAAGTAGAAGATTTAATTCACAATACACGTTCTTTAGACGGACAGTCGGATAAGAAAAATCCACAAGATTTTGCACTTTGGAAAAAAGCAGAGGAACGCCATATTATGCGTTGGCCATCTCCTTGGAGTGATGGTTTTCCGGGTTGGCACCTGGAATGTTCTGTAATGAGTACAAAATATTTAGGTGACCAATTTGATATTCACGGTGGAGGAATGGATTTAAAATTTCCACATCATGAATGCGAAATAGCACAATCTAAAACGTGTAGTGGAAAAACGCCCGTAAATTATTGGATGCATACAAATATGCTGTTGTTAAATAGCCAGAAAATGGCAAAATCTACCGGAAATTTTATTTTACCAAACGAAATATTATCTGGAAAAAATGACATTTTACCAAAAGCATTTTCGGCAAGTGTGGTTCGTTTCTTTAATTTACAAGCCAATTATAGAAGTATTTTAGATTTTTCTGGGGAAGCGTTAGAAGCGTCAGAAAAAGGACATTCGAAATTGATGGAAGCGGTTGATTTTTTAAATAAAATTGAAGCTGGTAAAACGTCTACTTTTAACGTTAAAGATTGGACAAAATCTTGTTATACCGCAATGAATGATGACTTTAATACGCCCATCTTAATTGCAAATTTATTTGAAGCTGTAAAAGTTATCAATCAAATAAAAGAACAAAAAGCAAGCTTAACACAAGAAGATTTGTCAGAACTGAAGGAAACTTTAAACGCTTTTGTTTTTGATGTTTTAGGACTAATGAATGAAAGTTCTCAAGACAATTCAGAGAAAATAAATGGTGTAGTGGCCTTGTTAATTAAGTTAAGAAAAGAAGCAAGAGAAAATAAAGATTGGGCATTGTCAGATCAAATTAGAGATGAATTAATTGAGTTGGGAATTCAGTTAAAAGATGGAAAAGAAGGGACCACGTTTTCTTTAAATTAAACAAGGATTAAATAATTTAAGATGCTGTAATTTTGAGTAATTTTTGTAGAATTATAAAATTGTGTTAAGTATTTATTGGAAACTATAAAAGTGTGATTTTTTGAAAAAAATACTATCATATCCATTCATTTTGTTGGTTCGTTTTTATCAAACGGCAATTTCACCTTTTACGCCGTCAACATGCAGATACAGTCCAACGTGTTCGCATTATACAATCGAAGCATTGCAAAAATATGGTTTGTTTTCAGGAGGTTGGTTGGCTTTGAAAAGAATATTTAGTTGTCACCCTTGGGGCGGAAGTGGTTACGATCCTGTGCCAGAGGGCAAAGAATAACTTAAAAGATGATTGCAAAAGAGAATGATAAGGTAATCTCTTCTGTAAATAGGAAAAGCTTTATTACATTCGCAATATTAAGAGAGAAAATCTTCTCGAGTGCAGTCGAGAGGTGTATTAAAATTATGTTAATAGAAATTAGGTCTCGACTGCGTTAGACCAGACACAGAATAATATATGAGTTTTTTAGCAATAGAATGGAATCCTTCGATAGGAATAGATTTAGGTTTTTTTATAATCCGCTGGTACAGTTTAATGTTTGTAACTGCTTTTTTATTAGGATTGCATTTCATGAAAAAAATCTACAAGGAAGACAAGCTTCCTGCAGAAAAAATAGATCCATTATTTATGTACGTTTTTCTTTCTATGCTGTTAGGAATGCGTTTAGGAGATGTGTTTTTTTACAGTTGGGGATATTATCAAAATAACTTATTAGAAATATTTTTACCATTTAAAAAATCTGCAGAAGGTTGGAAGTTTACAGGTTTCACGGGTTTTGCAAGTCATGGTGCAGCCATAGGTATTCCTATTGCCATGTATTTTTATGCAAAGAAACACCTACAAAAACCGTGGTTATTTATTTTAGATAGATTGGCAATTATGGTTGCCTTAGCCGGATTTTTTATTCGTTTTGGAAACTTTTTTAATTCTGAAATTTATGGAAAAGAAACAGGTGCTAATTTCGGTGTTATATTTAAAGCCGCGGGAGAAACTACAGCAAGACACCCAACTCAACTATATGAAGCATTTAGTTATTTAGCATTGTTTTTAGTGATGTGGTATTTGTATTGGAAAACAAATAAAAAACAACAAATAGGTTTCCTTTTTGGCTTATTTATGTCAGTATTGTGGTCTTTACGTTTTGTAATCGAATTTTTAAAAGAGCCACAAGTTCAAAAAAGAGGAGAAGAATGGTTTTTTAGTCCTTTAAATACGGGTCAAGTTTTAAGTGTTCCTTTAGTATTGATAGGAGTTTGGCTAATGTTAAGAAAATCAAAGAAAGAAGCTTAGATTCTTATGGAAAAATTAAAACAACGTTGGAATATAGACAATAACTGGTCTGTTGTAGCGATATTTATTGTGTTTGCAATTAATGGTTCTTTTGCAGCTTGGGTTGCAAAACCTATCACAGCGTTTTTAGGATTAGACCCTGAAACTATTTCTAGTCTTATTTATTGGCCACTAAGAATTTTATTAATTTTTCCAATCTATCAGCTAACATTACCGCTTGTTGGTTGGTTATTCGGACAATTTAAATTTTTCTGGGCTTTTGAAAAAAAGTTTTTAAGTAGAATGGGTTTTGGTTTTTTGTTCAAAAGAAAGGATTAATTTTATTTAAACTTTATTTTACGTATTAGGTGCGTGTAAATCCACATAATTGTAAAAGTTGGTATGATGTCTATCGGGAGAAGTTCTTCTAGAAAAGAGATAATACCAGCAACCTTACCTTTTTTTCCTTTGTACATTTTAGTCATGATATATGCTGACAATGGTGCCCAAAGTATACTAAAAACAGGAACCGGGATAAAGCCAATAACATCTAAAACAATACTTATTGCTAATTTTTTATAACTAATATTCATATATTATTTAATTCAAAATTCTTATGTATAAATACTTTTTGTTATAGAATTCAATAATTTAAATAAAAATACTCTTTTCAGGTGAAATTTAGTCAATTTAAAAATAAAATAGCATCGCTTCAAGTTGCAAATTTAGGTGGTTTAAATGAACAGTTTAGACTAGCGCCATCGCTGAGATTAAAATATGATGCGGATAAAGTAAAAGCCAATAACCCAAGAAAAGCGGCAGTTTTAGCCTTGTTTTACCCGAATAAAAAAGGTCAAACTACATTTTTATTAATAGAAAGAGCTAGTTATAAAGGAACACATTCTGCACAAATAAGTTTTCCTGGTGGTAAAATTGATAGCTCCGATACTAATTTACAAGAAACCGCTTTAAGAGAAACCTTTGAAGAAGTTGGTGTACTGCCAAAATCTATAGAAATTATTCGAGAATTGACAGATGTTTACATTCCGCCAAGTAATTTTTTAGCAACTCCTTTTATTGCTTTTTTGGAAAAAAAACCAGAATTTATTATTAATTATGAAGTCAAAAATACGATAGAAGTTTTGTTGGAAGACTTATTAAATGAATCCTCTTTAACAACGGTGAATTTAACGACCTCTTATATGGAAAACACGAATGTACCTTGCTTTAAATTAAATGGTTATGTAGTCTGGGGAGCTACAGCAATGATACTTTCGGAAATTAAAGAACTTTTAAAACGTTAAATTTTATGATTTCTTTCGTAAATTCGCCATTAACAATTATTTAAACTAAGTAAACAATGCCTTTATTTAAAAGAAATCCTTTTGGTCATATTTTGTTTTTAAAAAAATTTCTTATAAGGCTTTTTGGTATCGTGTCTCACGGTAGATATCGTAAATTTAATAGTTTACAAATAGAAGGCTCTGAAGTACTAAGAAATTTACCGGAGAGAAATGTGCTTTTCATTTCGAATCATCAAACATATTTTGCAGATGTTGCGGCCATGATTCATGTGTTTAATGCCGCGTTAAGTGGAAGAGAAGATTCTATAAAAAATATTGGCTATATCTGGAAACCAAAGTTAAACGTATACTATGTTGCTGCGGGAGAAACAATGAAATCTGGTCTGTTGCCAAAATTATTTGCATATGCGGGCTCTGTTTCAATAGACAGAACTTGGCGTAATTCAGGAAAAAATATTAATAGACAAGTAAAAAGCTCTGATATTTCTAATATAGGAAAAGCTATAAAAGATGGTTGGGTAATTACTTTTCCACAAGGAACAACGACACCTTTTAAGCCGATTAGAAGAGGAACAGTGCATATTATTAAAACCTTTAAACCTGTTGTAGTACCAATTGTAATCGATGGCTTTAGACGTTCTTTTGATAAAAAAGGATTGCGCATAAAAAAACGAAATGTTTTACAGTCGATTGTAATTAAAGAACCTTTAGAAATAGATTATGAAAATGAGGAGGTTGCTGACATTATTACAAAAATAGAATACGCAATTGAACAACATCCGTCATTTTTAAAAGTTTTATCTCCAAAAGATGCTGAAGAGTACATGAAAGAAGAAGCAGTATTAAACAAACAGCGTGAATTTTGGAGCTCTTAATTTTTAAAGCATTTAAAATTGCTCTTTTATTAAAATAAAGCGATTCTTATTTTAAATTAACACAACAATATTTTTAAAAATTATATTTTAAATTGATACACCTATTTTGTTCTTTACAAAATAGGTGTATTATATTTTTATAACTGTTTGTAACTGGGTTCTTAAAGAGGTTTTAAGTTGAAAATTAGATGCACAGAACCTACCAAAAGTGCAATAAACAAAAGTTAAACATCGATTGGTTTACACTGTTTTTTTTAGATTTTAAACTAAAATAATTGGTCTTTCTTTCTGGATCTTATATAAGAGAACACCATTAGTTTTATTTTACAATCGCATCAATTGTTACGATTTCATTTTCAGAAAAAACGGTATTTTTAATCGCTTTTACGCTATCTAAAATTTGTTCCGTTTTACTTGCCCCAATAAGAACAGAAGTAATTCTATCATCTTTTAAAATCCAAGAAATTGCCATTTGGGCCAACGTCTGATTTCTATCGCTAGCTATTTCATTCAACGCTTTAATTTTAGGGAGCATTTCCAATACTTGGCTGGTATTTAGAAAAGGACTATTCTTTACCGCTCTGGAATCTTTCGGCAATCCATCAATATATTTATCGGTCAACATACCCTGGGCTAACGGGGAAAAACAGATAGCTCCAATTCCCGAATTTCCTAATAGATCTAATAATCCATCTTCAATCCATCTATTAAAAAGGTTATAATTTGGCTGATGAATTAAACAAGGTGTTCCCAAATCTTTTAATATTTTGAACGCTTTTTCTGCTTCATCTGGCTGGTAATTAGAAAGACCGACGTACAGCGCCTTTCCTTGTCTTACCATTAAATCTAGGGTGCCCATTGTCTCTTCTAAAGGAGTATCGTAATCGGGTCTGTGATGGTAAAAAATATCTACATATTCTACGCCCATTCTTTGCAAGCTTTGATCTAAACTTGCAACTAGAAATTTCTTAGATCCTAAATCACCATAAGGTCCTGGCCACATTCCATAACCAGCTTTTGTAGAAATAATGAGTTCATCTCTATATGAACTAAAATCTTTTTTTAATATTTTACCAAAGTTTTTTTCTGCAGATCCTGGAGCGGGACCATAATTATTAGCCAAATCAAAATGCGTAATTCCATTGTCAAAGGCAGTTTTTAAAAGTTTTCTAGCGTTTTTGAAACTGTCATCATCTCCAAAATTGTGCCATAATCCTAAAGAAAGTTCAGGCAACAATAAACCGCTATTTCCAGTTCTTCGATAGTTCATTTTGTCATAGCGATTTTCATTCGCTACATACTTATTTGTTTTACTCATAATTTTGCTATGCTTTTTCTAAATCCTAAAGCGGCAAATAAGCCAACAATAGGAATGATTGTAAATGTTGTAAATAAATATTGATAGTCCATCAGTGAAGGATTTTCTCCTAAAATATACCCAATAAATAACGACATGAAAATATCGGGTGTAAAACCTACTATAGATATGATTCCTACTAGAGTCCCTGTCAATTGAATGGGAGTTTTTGTTTCCTCAATAATTGCAAAATACAACCCTCTTAGAGAGTACGTACCTAAAGCCATAAAGATAAAAACTGTAAACGATAAAAATACAGGTTGTGTGTTAAAAAAACCAAATCCTAAAATTGCAGATGCTAAAATCAATATAGAAAAACTAGGTATTATAATTTTTGAAGGAATAAATTTGTCTGCAATCCAACCTACAGAAATTGCTGCAATGGGTCTTAAAAATTGAATAAAAACTGCAAAATAAGTAGCTTCCTCTAAAGAGTACTTCCAAACATCTTTTGCGTAGGTTCCATAAACCCCTGTTAGTTTATAGGAGCAGTAAGCACAAAAAATAATCAAGGAATGAAAAATTACTTTCTTCTTTTTCATCAAAGAAAATGCTTTTTTAAAGTTGAATTGAAACGCTGTTTCAGCTTCAAATTTCATAGTATCTTTCGGAAGTACTGTCCATACTAATAGCGCAACTAAAAAGACAATAAAGGTAATGGTTCCTATAATATACTGCAGCGTTTCTACCTTGTTATTAAAGGTTATTTCTAGGCCCTTTTCTGGAAAAAAATAAGTCAATATGGAGGCTCCAAATAAAGCAATTGAAGCGGCGAAAAAGCCTCTTCCTCCATCTAATAATCCAAAAGATAAACCTTGGTTATGTTTGTTTCCCCATTGTCTTGTTGCTTTTATTAAGGAAGCCCAAAATAGTAAAATGGTAGAAACTCCCCAAAAAGCATATAAGATTTTAAGTGTAAATATTGAGGGAATTAGGGCCATCCAAAAACCACCAATCGCAGTTAAAAATAAAGAAATAGATAGTAATTTTTTAGGTTCCCATTTATCTGCAATAAAGCCACCAAAGAAATAAGAGAGTACTGCCGTAATGCCATATAAAGCTTGTGCTTCACCTATTTGAGCGTCAGATATTAAAAAGGCTTCTCTAATTACAGGCTTAAAAACCCGCATTAAAATAAATGGTAATAAAAAAATTGCTTCGCCCGCGATGATTAGGGCAAACATAGAGGTTACTTTAGAATTAGCTTGCATTTGTCGAAGATAACGCTTCTTTTAGTACTGTTATTGGATGTTTCGCAAGGCGTTCTGTACCATCGAAAATTTGATGTCTACAACTGGTACCAGCAGCTACAATTTCAGTCTCTTTTGGTGTATTTCTTATTTTTGGGAATAAGGTGTCTTCACCAACTTGCATAGAAAGATCATAGTGTTCTTTTTCATAACCAAAAGAACCAGCCATTCCACAACAGCCAGAATTGATAATAGTCACCGAATAATTTGTAGGAATATTTAAAACTTGGAAGCTGGCATGTGTTCCTGACAGCGCTTTTTGATGACAATGTCCATGAATTTTTAAGTTTTTTGATTCTTTCGTAAAAAAAGAAGCATCAATGTTCCCCTTCTCAACTTCCTTCGCTAAAAACTCTTCAAATGTAAATACATTTTTAGCTATTTTTTCAGCTGATTTTTTATCGTCTGCCAATCGAATATATTCGTCCTTAAATGTTAGTATTGCCGAAGGTTCCACTCCAATCAGAGGAGAATCTTCGGTAATTAAATCTTTAAAAATAGCGACATTTAAGTTACAAACGGCTTTAGCCTCTTTTAAGAAACCCTTAGAAATAAAACTTCTTCCAGATTCTTCATGATTCACAATTTGTAAATTATAGCCTAATTTGTCGAAGAGATAAAAAGCATCTTTTCCAATTTCTACATCATAAAAGTTGGTGAACTCGTCACAAAACAAATACACCACTTTTTTATTTTTTGAAGATGGTTGCTTTTTGTACCAGTTCTTCAATGTTTTTGATGCCAATTTTGGCACCTTTCTTTTTTGTGCAACACCCATAATAGCCTTTGCAACAGGAGTGCTTAAAATTGCATTTGTCAGCGCAGGAGCGATGCTTCCTAATTTATTGTATTTGACATTGTTTGCAAACAATGTACTTCGAAAAGAATAGCCATTAGTTTCTTGATATTGATATAAAAATTCTGCCTTCATCGTTGCAATATCCACATTACTTGGGCATTCAGAAGCACAAGCTTTGCAGCTTAAACAAAGATCTAAAACATCTTTAAGTTCTTTAGAATCAAATTTATTAGCAGCGGTGTTATTTGTTAAAACTTCACGCAACATATTCGCTCTTGCCCTTGTGGTATCCTTTTCATCTTTAGTGGCTCTGTAGCTTGGACACATGGTTCCACCAGCCTCAACGGGTTTCCTACAATCTCCAGATCCATTGCATTTTTCTGCAAGTTTTAAAATTCCTTCACTGTCAGAAAAATCTTGAATCGTTTCAATTTCTGGCTCTTTTCGGTCTGTTTCATAACGCAGGCTTTCATCCATTGCAAAGGCATCCGTTATTTTTCCTTTATTAAATACATTATTCGGATCAAAAGCTTTCTTAATACGTCTTAATAATTGATAATTTTGTTCACCAATCATTAGGGGAATAAATTCTGCACGTACAATTCCGTCGCCGTGTTCGCCACTAAAAGAGCCTTTATATTTCTTAACCAATGCTGCTGTTTCTGTTGTAATTTTGCGAAACAAAACAACATCTTCTTTTTTCTTTAAATTTAAAATGGGACGTAAATGCAATTCTCCAGCACCCGCATGTGCGTAATACACGGCATTTTGCTGATACTTATCCATGATCTGGGTAAATTCTTTAATATAGTTTGGCAAATCTTCTAAAGCTACTGCTGTATCTTCGATACAAGCTACCGCTTTTTTATCACCAATCATATTTCCCAAAGCACCCAAACCCGCTTTTCTCAAATGATGCACTTTTAAAATGTCTTTACCGTACACTTTAGGATGGTGATATCCGAAGTTATTTTTCTTTAAATCTGCAATTAAAGCATCGGCTAAGATTTCTGTTTCTTCAGGAGTATGTGCAGAAACTTCTAACATTAATACAGCTTCCGGATCTCCTTGTAAGAAGAATCGATTTTTTGCGAGATCACGGTTATTTTTTGTGCAATCTAAAATGGTTTTATCCATCAATTCGCAATTGTATAAATTATGCTTCATCGCAGTAACCGTTGCTAACAAACTCTCATTAATACTTGTAAAATGAGAACACACCATGATACTTTCTGTTGGTGGTAAGTTGTCTAATTGTACTGTCATTGCAGTAGAAAAAGCCAAAGTTCCTTCACTTCCCGATAAGAATTTTGCAACGTTTATAGTTGGCGCTGTTCCACCAAATAAATCAGAAGTTAAAAATTCATCAACAGCATATCCCGTATTTCTTCTATGGATAATTTCTTTTGGGAATTGCGCTTTAATTTCTTGTTGATTCTCCACTAAAGAAAGTTCATCAAAAATGGCTTTATATATTCTTCCTTCTTGAGAGTCTTCTTTGGTTTTAGATACAAATTCAGCCGATGTAATCTCCTTAAAAGTAACCGAACTTCCATCACTTAAAATCGCATCAATTTCTAAAACTTTATCTCTGGTAACACCATATTTTATAGAGGTACTTCCAGAGGAGTTATTACCAACCATACCACCCATCATACATCGGTTTGATGTAGATGTATTTGGACCGAAAAACAAGCCAAAAGGCTGTAAATATACATTTAACGAATCTCTTACAATTCCGGGTGCTAATTTTATAGTTTTTGCTTTTTCGTCAAATGAAATAATATTTGTAAAATGCTTAGAAACATCTACTACAATTCCGTCACCAACACATTGTCCTGCTAGAGAAGTACCTGCAGTTCTTGGGATTAATGTGGTGTTGTTTTTAATAGCAAAATCGATTAAAGTTTTAATGTCTTTTTCATCTTTTGGATACGCCACAGCCATTGGGATTTTCCGATACACAGATGCATCTGTAGCATATAGTGTCTTGTGTAAACTATCGAAAAGTACAGCACCAGAAAGCGAATTGTGAAGTTGTTCTAAAACAGTGTTTTTAATCATCAGATTGTGTAGGTAAAAGTTCTTTTTACAAATATCTGAATAAATTAACCAATTTAAACCTTTAAAAAACTTCTTTCGTTATTTTTATTGATTCTATAGAAAAGGATTTAAAATACTGACGATTTTTGATTTTAAATCTTTGAATTATCACTTTTAATAGATACTGTTTTATCTACTTAACTCTTTTTTACTTGGTTTTAAAAAGTATATTTGCAAAATAATTAGGAGTCCATTGTGATTAGACGTCATTCGACTAAGTTTTAGTAAAATGATGGAACTTTGTGTAAGTTCTTAAACTTGATGAACGAATTTTTGGCAAACAACTTAATGCATGTTTTGCGAGTACATTTTTTTTTAAACGCACGTTTTGCTCATCTCATTAGTTTGCAATACGTTTTAATGTAACATTAATTGATGAATTCAGAAATACAAATAAACAAACCAACGCCAACGATTCCTGGTGAACAAATTATAAAGTTTGATAGCACAACTGATGTAAGAGCTACCATTTATTCGATGAAAGATGGTGCATCGGTTTTAATTACTGAATTTTACAGCAACGGTATGACGCTTTTAAAGGAGCTGCACAAGCACTTAAAAAACAGGTTGCCTAATAAAACGTTTTCAGAGCAACGTACCTACAGAGCTGAATATCATAAACTTTCTAATCAAATTTTATTAGAGATTACAAACCGAGAAGTGAGCGTTAAAAAAGCACCTAGTATTGGTTGGTTAGAAAAGCTATATCCAGATACCAATAAGTTCTTTTTAACCTTTCCGCAGGTGCAAGGATTAAATAGTGCTTGGCAATGGTATAAAAACGGAGTTTCAGTGCCTGTATTAAGAAATAAAATACATCCGTATTACGGAACTTATTTTCCTACACGTTTTGATCATTTAATATTGTTTGACAATTGGCTTAAACGGTATGAAGGTTCTAAAAAATCTGCCATAGATGTGGGAATTGGAAGTGGTGTACTTTCTTTTCAAATGATACAACACGGTTTTCAGAAAGTTTATGGAACCGATACAAATCCGAATGCTATTGTTGGATTAAAAGATTTTATGGGCGAGACAAAGTTGTCTCGAAAAATTGATTTACATTATGGAAATCTTTTTGCTACGCTAGAAAAAGAAACAGAATTGATTGTTTTCAATCCGCCGTGGTTGCCAGCAAATTCTAGTGTAGAAAATATGGATGAAGCGATCTATTACAATAAAAACTTATTTCCAAAGTTTTTCGCAGAGGCGAATAATAGATTGGAAAAAGACGGGAAATTAGTGGTTTTATTTTCTAATTTAGCCGCAATAACTAAGGTTTCTAAAGAGCATCCAATCGAAAAAGAACTTGCAAAAGGGGTCCGTTTTAAATTAGAAAAGTGCTTAAAGAAAACTGTGAAATCTGCTTCTGATAAAACGAAAAGAGATCAACATTGGCGAGGTACAGAGGAAGTAGAACTTTGGGTATTGGTTAAAAAATAAAAATTATTATAAAATAAAGAATAGGGAAGTGGTTTCCCTATTCTTTATTTTATAATAATTTCTAAAAGAGTTTGTTTTTTATTGAAAATATAAAGAGCTATTTTTTAACACTCTCCACCAATTCTAAATTATTTATGGAAGTTTTTGTAGTAAAGACTCCATAATTAATAATTACATTTTTCTTTTCAATCTTATCAATAGTTCCAACAGAGTTAGAATCTTTAATGCGCACTCGGTCATTTATTTTATAAACATAAGTCGCCTTTTGCTCCGCAATTTTTACATTGGCTATTTTCTTTTCTTTCCGAACTTCCACTACTTTTTCTAAAACCTCTTTTTCCACTTTTTTAATAACTTCTTGCATTTGTTTTTCAACAACTTTAGCCACTTGTTTTTGAGATTTTGATTTTGGAGTTAAAGGATTTTTTTTAGCATATTTCACCTTTTCATCTGCCACCCATTTATTAAAATTGGTGTTCAGTTCTTTCTTATTGTTACTCTGAAAGAATTTATTTAAAAACTCATTGATCTTTCGTCCTAAAGAAAGCATCCTTTGGTTGTTGTCATATAATTCTTGAAATCCAGCTAATTTTAGCTGAATTTTATCTTCTTTTTCTTGTAAACTTTCTAAATGTGTTTGTCCTTGTAATTTCTGTTTTGCAAGATTTTCAGAGTTCCTTTGCAGCGTATTTCTTTCTTTCTGCAATTTAGAAATGGTTTTATCTAAACGTACTTTTTCTGTATCTACACGTTTTTTTGCTCTGTTGATGATACTAAAAGGAATTCCGTTTTTCTGCGCCACTTCGAATGTAAAAGAACTTCCTGCTTGCCCAACAAATAACTTATAAAGTGGCTCTAGCGAGCGCTCATCAAACTGCATGTTGGCATTGGTCACATTTTCTAACTCGTTTGCCAAAACTTTTAAGTTGGAGTAGTGCGTGGTAATGATTCCAAAAGCTTTTTTCTCATAAAACTCCTCTAAGAAAACTTCTGCTAATGCGCCCCCTAATTCAGGATCTGAACCCGTTCCAAATTCATCAATTAGGAACAAGGTACTTGCATTACATGTTCTTAAAAAGTTACGCATATTCTTTAAACGGTAACTGTACGTACTTAATTGATTTTCGATAGACTGATTGTCTCCAATATCTGTTAATATGGCATCAAAAACATACGTTTGACTTCTTTCATCTACAGGAATTAAAAGGCCACTTTGCAACATTAATTGCAATAAACCAATGGTTTTTAAGGTGATACTTTTTCCACCTGCATTGGGTCCAGAAATAACAATAATTTGTTGTTTCTCATTTAATTCTATAGACTGCGCAATTGTTTCTATTTTTTGAGCATTATTTTTACGCCATAAAATTGGATGTACGGCATTTTTAAAGAAAATTCTTTTTTCTTGGGTTACTTTAGGTAATACCGCATTCATTTCTCGTGCGTATTTTGCTTTTGCACCAACTACGTCTGTGTGCACTAAAAAAGCCAAGTACTCCTCTAAAAGAGGTGTAAAAGGACGAATTTTTTCTGCTAAAGCACGTAATATTTTAACAACCTCTTGTTTTTCTTCGTACACTAGATTTTGAAATTCTCTACTGTATGCGAGCGTTGCTTGAGGCGCAATGTAAACGATTTTACCAGATTTTGAAGAACCGAGTAAACTACCAGCAATTTTTCTTCTGTGCATGGCAGAAACAGCTAATACACGTTGGTTGTCTACCACCGTTTCTTTTATGTCATCGAGATAACCAGCACCAATCGATTTTGAGAGTGCACTCGAAAAACTTGCACCAATTTTACCACGAATGTTATTAATATCCCTTCTAATTTGCTTTAAAACTGAAGAAGCGTTGTTTTTTACTTCACCCGAAATATCAATAATTTTTTTAATTTCGTCATCTACATACGTTGTGAACTCTATGCGCTGAGAAAGGGCATAAAATGTAGGAAACTGAATTTGAAACTTTTTAAAAAACTTGATCAATTCGTTCACTGTTAGAGAAGTCGTTGCAATTTTTAAAAAAGCATCGGTCTCTATAAAACTATTTTCAATGGCCAAACGTTGTACACTTTCGGTTACGTTGTCATAACCATGGTTTGGTACGCGGTTTTCACTTTGAAAAGAAGAGAGGTATTCATTTACCAAATGCAATTCTTTAAATAACTGCTTTCTGCTAGCTATAGGCTGAATTTGACGCACACTTTCTTTGCCTAGGCCAGAGATACAATGTTCTGAAACATGTTGTAAAACTGTTGAAAATTCTAAATCTTGTAATGTTTTTTCTGAAATATGAGTATTCAATTTTGTAATTTTGATGTATTAAAAGAGCGTTTGTTGTTTGCCATTAAAGAGGCATTTACATACCATTTACCCGATTATTTTTACGGATATTAGTACGGTTTCAACAAGACTTCTTTCATGTGATTTAATTTATAACAAAAATAATAAACAATGGAGTTAAAAATAGCGGATAGCTGGATAAATATTTCACAAAAAGAGTTTGATAAACCTTATTTTAAAGAATTGACGAATTTTGTAGCATCAGAATATGAAAATCATTTGTGTTTTCCAAAAAAAGAGGACATTTTTGCTGCGTTTGATTTTTGTTCTTTTAAGGAAGTAAAGGTTGTTATTATTGGTCAAGATCCCTATCATGGAGAAAATCAGGCTAACGGATTGTGTTTTTCAGTAAAAGAGCGCTTAAAGCATCCACCGTCCTTAGTGAATATTTTTAAAGAAGTTGCTACCGATTTAAATCAAGAATCCCCACAAAGTGGAAGTTTAGAAAAATGGGCAAAACAAGGCGTTTTATTATTAAATGCTACGTTAACTGTAAGAGCTCACGAAGCAGGAAGTCATCAAAATAAAGGTTGGGAAACGTTTACAGATAGGGTTATTAAAGAGATTTCGAATAAAAAAGAAAATATTGTCTTTTTACTTTGGGGAAAATTTGCTGAAAGTAAAAAGAAACTGATAGCTACAGAGAAACACACCATTTTTATAGCGCCACATCCTTCCCCTTTGGGAGCTTGGAGAGGCTGGTTTGGTAGCAGACATTTTTCTAAAACGAACTTATTTTTAAAAGAAATAGGAAAGCAGCCCATCAATTGGTAAAGCCCTATAATAAAAACTTGAGAACTGTGTAAACTGAATTTCACCTATTTAGTTGGCATATTCTTAAGGTCAAGTAGTGCACAAAAAAAATCCGCTTAAAATGCGAATTTATTGAATTTGAAATCAAGAAGTAGCTTACTTAGAATACATCTGCTTGTTTTAACACTGTTATGTTAGTGGTTGTAGCATCTGCTAAACCACATGGCTTACTAGTGCTCCTACAAGAAGAAAAACAAATAATTCCCACGATACAAATTGCTATAAATACTACTTTTTTCATTTTAGATAATTTTATGGCTTCAATGTACATATTTTATATGAACTCACCAGAATTTTTACTTTTTTCTATAACGTTAAAACGGACCATTTTATTTTGAATACGTGTAATTAAATTTTTAGTGATTGGTTTTCCATCATTCCATTCGGTAATTTTTAACCACTTTTGAATATCTTCTAACTTCTGTTCATATCTTTTTGCTAGAATTTTATCAATATTTTCAATATTTTTAAAGTCTTTTGTTTGTTGATTTATAATGTCTAACACTTCTTTAATTTCCGTGTAATGCTTTTCTAATATTTCATTTCTAACAGCGATTACAAAGCAAGGCCAAGGTGTTGGACAATTACCAATTCTTCTGAAAGTTCCATTATCTACTAAAGGTTTTGTTGTAAAACGTTCCCACATAAAATAATCTGCTGTGCCATTTTTTAAAGCATCAATACCACCTTGCAAGTTGTCAATAACCTTAAATTTCAATGTTTCCACATTCCAACCTTGGTTAAAAGCATTTACAATTGCCATTAAATGAGAGCCAGAGCCAAATCGACTAATTGCAATAACTGCATGTTCTAAATCCTTAATACTTTTAAATTTAGATTTTGCTGCTACATGAATTCCCCAAATTAATGGAGATTTTACAAATGTTTGTACAATTTTAGAAGGATTTCCTTCCGAAATATCTTTAATAATTCCTTCCGTAAGCACAATGGCAATATCTACTTCTCCAGAACGCAAAGCTTTACACATTTCACCAGTTCCTCCTGGGAAATCTTGCCATCGGAGGTTAATATTTTCTTGGGTGTATTCTTTGTTTTTTAAAGTCAAGTACCAAGGGTAATTAAAATGCTCTGGGACGCCACCAACTTTTAAATCCGTCATTTATTCTATTAGTTTGTTCAACGAATATTCAATTAAATCTTCAACTACTTTTTTGTAATCTTTGCTAAAAGTACCATTTGCTCTGTTTGCTATGATAGCATTCATAGAAACTGCGCGGTGTCCTAATAATTTAGACAAACCGTAAATAGCAGAAGTTTCCATTTCTAGATTGGTTATTCTATTTCCATTGAAAGTAAAGGAGTCTATTTTAGCATTAATGTTAGCATCTGCTAAAGGCAAACGCAAAACTCTTCCCTGAGGTCCGTAAAAACCACCAGCAGTAGCTGTTATCCCTGTAACTATTTTTTCTGACATTAATTTTTGTGCCAATGCGCTATTATTTTCA
>JBNMOF010000007.1:0-26787 GCA_051277175.1 Polaribacter sp. | reverse complement strand
GAGAACAACATTCTGTCGAAACGAATTTTATGTAAATCAAAATCGTACTCATATTTATTTCTACTTCCTTTAGGTATTTCAATTAAAACATCGAAAGTTTGCTTTTCTTCTGTACTCATGAATTTCTTATTTATCTTTTAAACTTTGTGCAAAAATAGTGAATTGATTGAGTTTTTCAATAAATTTATAGTGAAATTACGCAATGCTTTTCGAATAAAGTATACAATAGATATCAAAAAAAAACCTTTTTTCAAAAGAGAAAAAAGGTTTTTTTTTGATAAAAAGCTTCTTATAAGTAGAGTACTTCTTTTACAGCTTTTATAACATCATTGGCATTTGGTATCCATTTTTCAAATAATACCGGAGAATATGGTGCTGGGGTATCTGCTGTTGTAATTCTTTTAATTGGTGCATCTAAATAATCAAATGCCTCTTCTTGTATTCTATATGTAATTTCTGAAGCAACACTTGCAAACGGCCAAGCTTCTTCTAAGACTACCAATCTATTTGTTTTCTTTACCGAAGTTAAAATTGCAGCATGATCCATAGGACGCACTGTTCTTAAATCGATAATTTCAACAGAAATATTTTCTTTGGCCAATTCATCTGCAGCTTTATAAGCTTCTTTGATAATTTTTCCAAAAGAAACAATTGTTACATCTGTACCTTCTCTTTTAATATCTGCAACTCCAATAGGGATAATATATTCTCCTTCAGGAATCTCCATTTTATCACCATACATTTGTTCAGATTCCATAAAAATTACAGGATCATCATCTCGAATAGCTGCTTTTAATAAGCCTTTGGCATCATAAGGATTTGATGGTACTATAACCTTTAAACCTGGAGTATTTGCAAACCAGTTTTCAAAGGCTTGCGAGTGTGTTGCTCCTAATTGACCGGCAGAAGCTGTTGGGCCTCTAAACACGATTGGACAATTAAATTGTCCACCAGACATTTGTCTAATTTTCGCTGCGTTGTTTATGATTTGATCAATTCCAACAAGAGAGAAGTTAAACGTCATGTATTCTACAATCGGTCTATTGCCATTCATAGCAGAACCAATTGCAATACCAGCAAAACCAAGTTCGGCTATTGGAGTATCTATCACTCTTTTTTCACCAAACTCATCTAGCATTCCCTTACTAGCTTTATAAGCTCCATTGTATTCTGCAACTTCTTCACCCATTAAATAAACGCTCTCATCTCTGCGCATTTCCTCACTCATGGCCTCACAAATTGCCTGTCTGAATTGAACTGTTTTCATCGAATATAAATTGTTGTTAATTTTAGTAGCAAAAGTAATGAAATATTTATTATTTTTTCTAATTGATTACTGAAACATTGCGATAACGTTTTCGATTTTAATAGAACTTTATAAAAGCAGTAGTTGGTATCTTTTTATAATACAGATTGTATTGCTAATTTTAATAGACATTCAACTAATAGCATGTATAAACTCTTTTTAATCGTTTCACAAAATAGGCATCAAAACCGTTATTAATTATATCTTCGTGCCTTAATTTTGTGCAGTTATTAAGACTTAAATAAGGAGTAATTTTTTCTATCACTGTCAATATTTATAAAGTTTAATCCTATTTTAATTTTGAGGTATAACAGCAAGTAGTCTCTTAGAATGTTTGTTTATTTTATATCCGTTTGAAATGAAGTAGCGCAGAACACATCATTTATTAGAAAGTTGAAAAAAAACAACTTTAGAAAATGTTAAATAATTAAAAAATTTACTATGCATGCATAGTAAATTTAAAAAAAAGACGTAATTTCGTCCACAACAAAAGAATATAAAATTATAATTTATGAAAATATTAGTTTGTATTAGTCATGTCCCTGATACCACCTCAAAAATTAATTTCACAAACAATGATACTGAGTTTGATAAAAATGGAGTACAGTTTGTAATTAATCCCTATGATGAGTTTTGCTTGACAAGAGCAATGTGGTTTAAAGAAAAACAAGGTGCTTCTGTAACAGTAGTAAATGTTGGTGGTGCAGAAACAGAAACTACACTAAGAAAAGCGCTGGCAATTGGTGCAGATGACGCTATTCGAATAAATATTAATCCTACTGATGGCTTTTTAGTTGCTAAAGAATTAGCAGCTGTTGTGAAAAATGGAGGTTATGATTTAGTTCTAGCAGGTAAAGAATCTGCAGACTACAACGGTCAAATGGTTCCTGGAATGTTAGCTTCTTTGGTAGATTTTAACTTTGTGAACGGCTGTGTAGAAATGGAAGTGGAGGGTACAAGCGTTACTGCTAAAAGAGAGATTGATGGTGGAGCTGAAATTGTATCTACAGTATTGCCTTTGGTTATCGGTGGTCAAAAAGGTCTTGTAGAAGAAAAGGATTTGCGCATACCGAACATGAGAGGAATCATGATGGCGCGTAAAAAACCTTTGCAAGTTCTAGAAGCAACAGCAAGTGACGCAGCAACAGCGATAGCATCTTTTGAAAAACCAGCAGCAAAAGGAGCTGTTAAATTGGTGGATGCAGATAATTTAGATGAGTTAATTGACTTATTACACAATGAAGCAAAAGTGATTTAAATTTCTTACGAAGTTCAAATCATTTAGAATTTTAAAAATAAAAATAATTAAGAATTCATTTTCGATAAACTAATTAGTTTCATTTGAAAATATAAAAATAAAAAATATGTCAGTTTTAGTTTTTGCCGATTCAACAGACGGAAAATTTAAGAAAACTGCTTTTGAAGTAGTTTCTTACGGAAAAAAAGTTGCGGAACAATTAGATACTAATTTAGTTGTTTTAACAATAAACCCTAAAGATGCATCAGAATTATATACATATGGTGCAGAAAAAGTATTATCGGTTTCAAACGATAGTTTTTCTACTTTTAATGCAAAGGAATATGCAGGGGTTGTGGTGCAAGCAGCAAACAAAGAAAATGCAACTGTTGTAGTTGTAGACTCAAGTATAAACGGCTTGTATATGACGCCATTAGTGGCAGTTGGTTTAGAGGCTGGTTATGCATCAAATACTGTAACTGCTCCTTCAAATACAAATCCTTTTACCGTAAAAAGAAAAGCATTTTCTAACAAAGCATTTTCAAATACAGTAATCTCTACAGAGAAAAAAGTAATTGGTTTGGCTAAGAATTCTTTCGGAATTCATGAAAACCCAGTTGCTGGGGCATTAGAAGTTTTTAATGCAGAAATTGTAGCTTCTGATGTAAAATCTGAAAGTGTAGAAAGAGTTACTGGAAAAGTAACTATTGCAGATGCAGATACGGTAGTTTCTGCTGGTAGGGGATTAAAAGGTCCAGAAAACTGGGGAATGATAGAAGAGTTAGCCGCAGTTTTAGGCGCTGCAACAGCGTGTTCTAAACCTGTGTCCGATTTAGGTTGGCGTCCTCATGGAGAGCATGTTGGTCAAACAGGAAAACCGGTTGCGTCTAATTTATATATTGCCATTGGTATTTCTGGTGCAATTCAGCATTTGGCAGGAATCAATGCATCTAAAGTGAAGGTTGTGATTAATACAGACCCCGAAGCACCGTTTTTTAAAGCTGCAGATTATGGGGTTGTTGGGGATGCGTTTGAAGTGATTCCTAAGTTAATAGAAAAATTAAAAGCTTTTAAAGCTGCTTAACTTTTTTTGGGCTTGCCTAAAATATTTTATTTTTAAAAAAAAAAAACCTATCAATATTTATTTTTTTTGATAGGTTTTTTTTGTGAAATAGTGAAAGTAACACTTGATTTCGTTGGGCTTTAACCTACCCACTTTCGTCGAAAAAGCGGGAACGTTCAAACAATCGCTTTATTCCTCAATAGGCTCTGGTTAACATAAAAAAATAAATTCAGAGAGAATACCTGTTTTCACTATATAATTTTAGTAAATTGTACCCCTAAAAATTAGCTTAATATTGTTATTTAAAAGCTATTTTTGTTTTCGCAGAAAGATATATGAGTTTAATAAAACTAACTATTAAAGGAATTTCTTACAGTCAAACACAAACAGGTGCTTATGCATTGGTGTTAAGTGAAATGGAAGGAAGTAGAACTTTACCAATTATTATTGGCGCTTTTGAAGCGCAGTCTATCGCAATTGCCTTAGAAAAAGAAATTAGACCTCCTAGACCCTTAACGCACGACTTATTTAAAACATTTTCAGATCGTTTTTCAATAGAAATTAAAGAAGTAATCATTCATAAATTGGTAGATGGTGTTTTCTTCTCTAGTTTAGTGTGTGAAAAAGACGGTGTAGAAGAAATAATAGATGCAAGAACATCAGATGCAATTGCAATTGCGGTTCGTTTTCAGGCGGTAATTTATACCTATGAGAATATTTTAGATAAAGCAGGAGTGTATCTCAAAACAGAAGAACAATTGAATTTAAATGATCCTTCTGAAATACAAGATATTTCTTTAGATACAGAAAGTTTATTGGGTGTTGATCAAGAATCTTCATATTCAAAACTATCAATAGCAGAACTAAATGTACAATTAGACAAAGCAGTATCTGATGAAAATTATGAATTGGCAGCCAAAATTAGAGACGAAATTAGTCAACGCTTTTAAAAACAAGTAACTCACTTATGAAAAATCTATTTTTAATTGCCTTTTGTTTTATTTCAATATCTTTTTTCAGTCAAGATTTAGAGCAAGACTGGAAATTTAACACTGTTACAAACTCAGATGGAATTTCCTTATTGAAATCGGAAGAAATAAAAATTTTTTCTTTAATAGATGGTACATTTGAGTTTCCTGATTTTGGTGCATATGAAGGAGCATCAGGAACCTATCTTCAACAGAATAATTTAATCATCTTTAATTCTACAATACCAAAGAAAGAGTTGCGATATTTTAACATTGTGTCTTTTGATAATGCTCGTTTAGTTTTATCTGAAGGCGATGTGACATATACCTTTTTGTCACAAGAATATACCAAATCACAATTACCAAACACAGCTGTTAAAGAAGATGTTAAATTAACATTAGAGGCCTTGCAAAAAGAGGAAATAATTCGAAACGAAAAAGAAGAAATTATACCGAGTGGAGATTTTACTTTTTCAAGTTTTTGGAGAGGTGTTCTAGGGATGTTTTCTTTAATTGTTATTGCATTTTTGTTTAGTGCTAATAGAAAAGCGATTAGTTGGAAAAGGGTGGCTATTGGTTTAGCGCTTCAATTAGTGATTGCTGTAGGCGTTTTAAAAGTGCCATTTATTCAAAAAGGATTTGAATTAGTAGGAAAACTTTTTATAGAAATTTTAGAATATACCAAGGCAGGTAGTTCATTTTTATTTGCAGGTTTAATTTCAGACATGGACTCTTTTGGATATATTTTCGCTTTTCAAGTATTACCAACTATTATTTTTTTCTCAGCATTAACTTCATTGTTATTTTATTTAGGAGTAATTCAATGGATTGTTAAAATGTTGGCAATCGGTTTGTCTAAATTTTTAGGCATTTCTGGTATGGAAAGTTTGTCTGTTGCTGGAAATATTTTTTTAGGACAAACAGAAGCTCCTTTGCTGATCAAAGCGTATTTGGAAAAGATGAATAAATCAGAAATGCTTCTGGTGATGATTGGAGGAATGGCCACGGTGGCAGGTGCTGTTTTAGCGGCGTACATTGGCTTTTTAGGAGGTGGAGATAAAGAATTAGAATTGGTTTTTGCAAAACATTTATTAGCAGCTTCTGTAATGGCAGCGCCAGGAGCAATTGTAATCTCTAAAATTTTATATCCGCAAACAGAAGAAGTAAATAAAGATGTCACGGTCTCTCAAGAAAAAATAGGGTCTAATATTTTAGATGCTATTGCAAATGGTACAACAGAAGGTTTGCGTTTAGCAGTAAATGTGGGGGCAATGTTATTGGTCTTTGTAGCTGTAATTGCAATGTTAAACGGTGGTTTAGATTTAATTGGTAACATTACTACTTTAAACGATTTAATTGCAGTAAATACGGCATACGACAAGCTTTCTATAGAGTTTATTTTAGGATATGCTTTTGCACCCTTAATGTGGTTAATCGGTGTTCCAACTGTGGATATGACATTAATGGGACAATTATTGGGAATTAAATTAGTTGCCAGTGAATTTGTAGGATATATACAACTTGCAGAATTAAAAAATATATCGAACGCAACACATTTAACCTATAATAAGTCTATTATTATGGCAACGTATATGTTGTGTGGTTTTGCAAATTTTGCTTCTATAGGGATTCAAATTGGTGGTATTGGTTCTTTAGCACCGGGGCAGCGTAAAACATTATCAGAATTTGGAATAAAAGCATTAATTGGTGGTACAATAGCTTCTTTAATGTCGGCAACAATTGCAGGAATGATTATTGGATAGTGTTGAATAGATCATAGATAACAAAAAAAAATATCCATTTAAAACGTTGATAACTTTAAAATAGTATTTAAAAAGCTTTCACCAAATGGTGGAAGCTTTTTTTATTTTTACATAAGATTTTTTAAAGGTTTAAACGCAGATACAATTACAGATTAAAATGAAACAATACCACGATTTAGTAAAGCACGTTTTAGAAAATGGAAACGAAAAAGGAGATAGAACAGGTACGGGAACAAAAAGTGTTTTTGGACATCAAATGCGTTTTGATTTAAGTGCGGGCTTTCCAATGGTAACCACCAAAAAATTACACCTAAAGTCGATAATTTACGAACTCCTTTGGTTTATCAAAGGAGACACAAATATTAAATATTTACAAGACAATGGTGTGAAAATCTGGAACTCTTGGGCGGACGAAAACGGAGATTTAGGTCCTGTTTATGGTCACCAATGGCGCAATTGGAATAGTGATGATATTGATCAATTAAAGGAGGTAATAACTACTTTAAAAACGAATCCTAACTCAAGAAGAATGATGGTAGCCGCTTGGAACCCATCCGTAATGCCAGATACTTCACTAGGTTTTTCAGAAAATGTTGCCAACGGAAAAGCAGCATTGCCTCCTTGTCATGCTTTTTTTCAATTTTATGTTGCAGATGGAAAATTATCTTGTCAATTGTATCAAAGAAGCGCCGATATTTTTTTAGGAGTTCCCTTTAATATTGCAAGTTATGCACTCTTTACGATGATGATAGCGCAAGTTTGTGGGTATGAATCAGGAGAGTTTATTCATACATTTGGAGATGCTCATATTTATAATAATCATATAGAACAATTAGAATTACAATTGTCTCGAGATCTAAAACCATTGCCAAAAATGAAGATGAACGCTTCTATAAAAAATATAGAGGACTTTACATTTGAAGATTTTGAGCTGATAGATTACAATCCACATCCGCATATTAAAGGAAAAGTAGCCATTTAATAATATATAGCGATCATAGAAAAGGGCTTTCAATAATTTGAAAGCTCTTTTTCTTTCTTATAACAGCATATTATAAGGTGCTTACTACAACACCCTTATTTGTATTTTAAGTAAAGAATTATCACTTTAACAATTTGTGAGGTGGTAAAATTATTAATTTAGAGATTATCAATTTGAAAATTGTCGTTTCTAAAAAACAAAAGATCTTAATTTATGTTAATTATTAGTGTTTTTCCTTTGGAATCGGTTTTGTATTGCCATTGTGTTTGATGAAAATGATGTAAAAACGCCATTCTTGAAACGATTTCTCTTATTTTTGTTGAAAATTGATTTAATTTATGATTACAGTAATCGCCGCAATTGCAAAAAACAATGCTTTAGGAAAAGACAATGATTTAATTTGGTATTTACCTGCAGATTTAAAGAGATTTAAAAAGGTAACAACAGGTCATTATATCTTAATGGGCAGAAATACTTTTGAATCTATAGGAAAACCTTTGCCAAATAGAACTACGATAATTATCACTAGAAATAAAAATTATTCTAAAGAGGGTTGTTTAACTGCCGGCAGTATAGAAGAGGCAATTGAATTGGCAAAAGAAGAAGCACAACTATTTATTATTGGTGGTGCTCAAATCTATAAAGAAATAATGGCAAAAGATTTAGCAGATCAATTAGACATTACTTTAGTACATAGCGAATTTGATGCAGATGTTTATTTCCCTGAAATAGATGCCAAAGTTTGGAAAGAAGCAGTTAGAGAAGATTTTAAAGCAGATGAAAAAAACGACTATGATTATAGTTTTATTTCTTACCAGAAAATTTAATTAATTCCTTTGAATCTAAAACCACCGCCTAAATTCATTTTATATTTTCTTTGCGCGAAAAGAAAATAATTAAAAAGTTTATAGTTTACTTCATAACCGTAATCTAAACCCGCTTGGTAATCAATGCGGTTTTCGTAAATACGCTGATTAAAACGACTTGGGTTTAGTGCTCTTTGGTTCCATGTGCTCACCCAGGTTCTATTTCTTGTTTCCAAATAACTTTGGGAATAAAAACCCTCAGGCCGTGCAATACTGGCTAAGTAGGCTGTAAAACCAATATCTAATATTATAATTTCATATTGCAAACTATCGTTTGCTATTACTACGGGTTCTTCTTTAGGTGTTTTTATTTTATTTATGGGGTATGCACCACATGCCCAAAGAAGTAAACTGGCAGATAAGATGAAAATTAAAATTTTCAAGTATTTCATAATCAAGTAATTTGATATAACTAAAGTTACAAAAATTATACTAAAATAGATAGGTTTTTAATTCTTTTAAGATTATTTTTAAAATATTAAATCAACGCATTATGAGTAAAAAACTTGCAATAATTGCCATTGTTTGCCTTTATTTTTCTTGTCAAAAGACACCGGAAATTAAAACGAAATATAACATTCTTAATGAGCAGGAAAGAGCCATTTTAAAAGATGAGATTTTAGAAGACAGATTTATAAACTTGTTACCACAATTAATGGATGATGCAGATATAGATATGTGGCTATTAATTTCTAGAGAGTACAACGAAGATCCTATTTTAAAAACAATGCTGCCTGCAACTTGGTTAAATGCCAGAAGAAGAACAATAATTGTTTTTTTTAGGGATAAAAGTAAAAATACTTTGGAGAGAATGGCAGTTGCCAGATACAATATAGGGAAAAGCATACAGTCTGTTTGGGACAAGGAAAAAGAACCAAATCAATGGAAAGCTTTGGCTGAAATTATCAAAGAGAGAAATCCCGAGAAAATAGGAATTAATATGTCCAAATATTTTGCATTAGCAGACGGTTTGGTAAAAACAGATTATGATGAGTTGTTCGAGAATCTTCCTACAGCATATCAAAATAAATTAGTTTCTGCAGAAAAACTAGGAATCGGTTGGATTGAAACGAGAACAGCAATGGAGTTAGCACTCTTTCGTAAATTGGTAAAAATTACGCATGATATTATAGATGAGGCCTTTTCTACTAAGGTCATAAAACCTGGAAAAACAACTACAGAAGATGTCGTCTGGTTTATGCGTCAAAAAGTAACTGACTTAGGTTTAGAAACGTGGTTTCATCCAACGGTAGATGTGCAAAGAGATGCGGAAGCTTTAAAATCTCATATCGCGTCTTTTTCAAAAACGGAAAAAGAAAAAACGATTCAAAAAGGAGATTTGTTGCACTGCGATTTTGGAATTACATATGTTGGTTTAAATACAGACTGCCAGCAACACGCCTATGTTTTAAAAGATGATGAAAACGAGGTTCCTATCTTTTTAAAAGAGGCCTTTAAAAAAGGAAATAGAGTTCAAGATATTCTTACAAGTAACATGCGTGTGGGTCTTACAGGAAATGAAATTTTAAAAAGTGCTTTAATTCAGGGTAGAAAAGAAGGACTGCTGCCTTCCATTTACACACATCCTTTAGGAAAATACGGGCACAGTGCAGGAACTACAATTGGTATGTGGGATTCTCAAAACGGTGTTCCTTTTAATGGTGCATATCCGCTGCATAAAAATACAGCCTATGCTATCGAATTAAATACTACGGTTACTATAAAAGAATGGAACAAAGACATTCGGATTATGTTGGAGGAGGCTGGTTTTTTTGGTGACAACACTTTTGAATATGTAAATGAAAGACAAACTGAAATAAAGCCTATTCATATAAAATAAATGAAAAACAGATGCTTTTGGGTTTCAGACAGCCAATTATATAGAGATTATCATGACAATGAATGGGGAGAACCTGTTTATGAGGACCAAACACTTTTTGAATTTTTGATTTTAGAAACTTTTCAAGCAGGCTTAAGCTGGATTACGATTTTAAATAAAAGAGAAAATTTCAGAAAAGCTTTTGATAATTTTGACTATCAAAAAATAGCAGAATATTCAGAAAGTAAGTATACCTCTTTACTGCAAGATGCTGGAATTATACGTCACAAACTTAAGATAAGAAGTGCAATTATAAACGCACAACTCTTTATGGAAGTTCAAAAAGAATTTGGTTCTTTTTCTACCTTTATTTGGTCTTATGTTGCAGGAAAACCAATTATTAACAGATTCCGTAAAAGAGAAGACGTACCGGCAACAACACCGCTTTCAGATAAGATAGCCAAGGACTTAAAAAAAAGAGGATTCAAATTTGTAGGTTCTACCGTAATATATGCTTATTTACAGGCTATCGGTTTGGTAAATGACCATTCAACAGACTGCTATAAATATCCTAAAGTATGAAAATATTAGAAGTACCAAAACAAGATTTAAAGTCTATTTTTTATGTTTTTATTCGAAGAATAGGCATTTTTGTAATCTTTGTATTTATTCTTTTTTTTGATAGTATCTATTTTACAGAGCATGTTACAAACTCTCAGTTACCTATAAATATAATTATGGGTATTGGCTTTTTGGTAATGTATTACAGGGCAAATACAAGAACTAAAGAATTGATGATTTATGCCGTTATTTTAGGTTTTGGCGGTGAGTATTTATTTTCTAGAGGCCTAGATATGTATACGTATAGACTAGAAAATGTACCCTTATATGTTCCTTTTGGTCATGCTGCATTGTACGGACGCATATTTATGTTTAGCAAAGCACCAGTTGTAAGAAAGTACCATAAAGCAGTGGAAGAATTATTTGCAGTACTTATTATTTTATTTGCAACAATTTATTTGTTTTTTTTTGAAGATGTATTTGGTTTTGTAATGACTTCTTTTGTTTTTCTTTTATTATGGAAAAGACCAAAAGAGCGGTTGTTCTTTTTTTCTATGTATATCTTAGTTGCGATCTTAGAGATAGGAGGAACTGCTTTTGGTGCATGGAAATGGCCAAGTATAGGTTTTGACACGTTCCGTTTTCTGCCAAGTAACAATCCACCAAGTGGGATACCTTTATTTTATTTCTTATTGGATATTGGTTGCTTTTTTATCTACACAAAAAGACATAAAACACTCTGGAAAAGGTTGAAAAATATTAGAAAAATTAATAATAAATAAATTAGCGGGCTGTAAAAAATCGAATCGCCATAAAAATTATTACAATCAAACCACCATAGATAAGTACTTTTTTACCGGCGTCTTTATAATAGCGTTTGTGATTTTTAAGATCTTTCCTGTAGCTATAAATCATTAAAGAAATAAATGCGACAGCGAAAAAAATCATAAATATAATTCTACCAGTTGTAAAATAAGTGCTTAAAAACATACTTAATATTTTATATAATTTTGATGAATAGAACAATTATAGGGGTTGCTTTTAATATTTTTCCTATATCTTGTCTTTCTAAAAGAAACCTATTAGAAGTGTCAAAATTACAAATTTAAAAACTTTTTTTAATTAAAATTCAGATGAAAAACAAAATAAAATCAGTGCACGAATTTCACACCGCTTTTGGCTTAGGGATAAAGAATATACCAACAGCTAGTATTGGTGATGCAAGAAATTTACTTCGTTTTAATTTAATGAAAGAAGAAAACGAAGAATATTTAGAGGCTGCAGAAAACAACGATTTAGTGGAAGTTGCAGATGCATTAGGAGATATGTTGTATATTTTGTGTGGCACCATTATCGAACACGGCATGCAAGATAAAATTGAAGCTGTTTTTAATGAAATTCAAAGAAGTAATATGAGTAAATTGGGAGCAGACGGCACCCCTGTTTTTAGAGAAGATGGTAAAGTGTTAAAGGGACCTAACTATTTTAAGCCAAATATTGCCGAAATTTTAGAAAAGTAATTTAGTCAATCAAAATGAGAAATATTTTCACGAACATAATTTAATGTCAGTTGAACAATATTGTCTTCATATTTATAAAACTCAGCATCTAAAGTATCCCATAAGTCGATATTAGAATCTTTTGCCATTAAAATTTGTTGTCGTATTCTAGCGTCTTTAGGCACTGGCATTTCTGGAAATAAGTGAATTGCTTTGGTAAGAATATCAATGGTTGTCTCTGCTTTAATTGCTAGATATGCTTGAAAAATTTCGTGCGCAAACTGGCCAGAAGAATTAAAAAAGAATTGAATAAAACCTCCATTCGTAACATTATCCTCTAAAACGTCTATATAAATAAATGTCTTTTCAAATTCATTTAGATTGCTAAAATTATCTTTTGCAGGAATTTTCTTGCCAATAATTTCTCCAATTCTTTTTATTTTTTCAGCATCATTATTTAAAAGAAGTGCAATTTCTGTAGATGTCATATATCGTAAATTAATTTTTTTAACCCTTTTTTAATTCATTCCTTTAAGCATCCAATTTTTTAAAGGTTTTCTTGGGTTTCTATTCTTTAAATTGTTGTTCATTCTTCATTTTTTAAAAGTAGAACTTTATGCGTTTCTATAAATTCAACTTGTGGTTCATCAAAATTTTCAAAAGAACCTTAATACCTTTTGACACTCTTATATTAAATCAAAGAATACTAATTAATTGAAAATTTTAATATTTATGTATTAAGCCCTTATTTTGTAATAATTTTAAATTATTCTGTTGCTTTTACAAAAGCATCTTTACCTCCAACTAAAGGAATTGTGATAGAAGTCGCATTTAAATCAACCGTTAGTTCAGTTCCTGGTTTTGGTAAAAGCGTATAATTGCTATCACTCGAAAAAATCATCAAACCAATTTGTTGTCCTTTTTTTATAATTTGATCGTCTGGTTGTAAGTCAAAAGTCATTTCGTAAAATTTACCGGGTTTTAATGGTTTGCTATTAGTTAACGAATTATAATTTTGCAGGTCTGCCCAACCACGTGTAATAATATTATCTGTAATTTTTGTGTTTCTGCTAGTATTCCAAGGCAGAGAAATTAAGTAAATAGATAAATTTACAGCTGGTTTGCTGCTCGCTGCTTTTATGGTGATGGACGCCAAACCAGAAATATGGACATCTTCTTTAAGTATTGGCGAAACATACATGAAGCGATGCTTTGTTTCATCTGCTTGTGCGAGTGCTTCTCCAGAAAAAGAATAATTATCTATTAACGTTTCTTTTTCTTTTAAGCTCGTATTGATTGTAGATAAGCTTCCTGTTTTTGGTGCGCCTGCATTTAAGTAAAAAGTTACAGGCTTCGCTTCAGGGTTGGGATATTGTTTGTAAGCAGTTGGTTCTTTTTGTGTGTCATCTTCTCGAACAATCCAGGCTTTCGCATCGTTTTCAACATTATTTTCAATTCCATGCAAATAACGTGTAAACCAACGGTTCATCATTTTCATTGGTGGTGGGCCACCATGGCCATTTTGATGGTAATAAATTTGAGTTGATAAACCCATTTCCGTTGCTTTCTTATAAATCCTGTAACTATGCTCTGGCATCACATTCCAGTCATTAAAACCATGAGACATTAACAATGCGGCTTTCATTGGCTTCATATCATTTAGATAATCCCGTCCAGCCCAAAATTCATTATAATCGCCAGTCATTCTATCCATGCCATTTGCCATTTCAGTATCACGAATAACTTTGTTATTTCTGGCTCTATTTTCTTCTTTTCCACTGTGTATAAAATCGTATAACACATCAATATCTTCACCTAAATAACCTCCAGGTGATCGCACTAATCCGTTAGAACGATAATAATGATAATAAGAAGTGTTTGGTGCGATAGGAATGATTGCTTCTAATCCTTTAACGCCTGTTGTAGCTGCTGCTAAGGGAATTGTTCCATTATAAGAAGTTCCCGTCATGCCTACTTTTCCGGTAGACCAATAAGCGGTAACGGTTTCAGTTCCTTCTCTAGTAGTAAACCCTTTAGCACGTCCGTTTAACCAATCGATAACTGCTTTTGGAGCTAAAGATTCGTTGTCTCCACCAACCGTTGGTGCTCCGTCGGATAAACCTGTACCAGGTGATGAAGAATGCACAACAATATACCCTCTTGGAACCCAGTCGCTAATTTGAGAATTTGAAATAATAGGTCTTTTCCCTCTTCGTTGCACTTCTACGCGTGTTCTTTGTTTTTCTTTCGCACCAATTTCGTGTTTTACGTCCCAAAACAAACCCCGCACATTACCTGCAACGCCTGCATAGTAAGGACTAGATTCGTAAACTATCGGTAATTTTAGTCCTGCGGTTTCCGTTTGTTCTGGTCTTGTTACGGCAGTATGCATTCTGTCTAATTTTCCGTCGCCGTCTGTATCAAAGGTAGTTTCTACCCACAAATCCGTACGAATCCATTTATTCGGATCGTTAAAGGCTTCAATAATTTGCGCTTCACCATCTTTAAAAACAGGTATTTCTTTTTCTTGTGCGGTTACTTTTATCGCAAAAATAACAAGTAGAATTAAAAGTATTTTCTTCATTTTTATTATTTTATTTAAGAACAGAAAACTCAATACTCGAATCTGTAAAAATAGTATGGGTTTGTGTTTTGAAATCCTTTTCGTCTGCTTTATAAATATTGTCTACATAGGTTTGAGGATTCAAGTCTATTAAAGGAAACCAAGTGCTTTGGACTTGAATTTGCACTTTGTGTCCTTTCTTAAAGGTGTGAAAAACATCTTGTAATTTTATGTTTACATCCGTTTTTTTGTTGGGTGTAAAAGGTTCAGGAAACTCGAAACTATTTCTAAAGCGTCCACGTAATACTTCACTTCTAACCATTAAATGATAATTACTCATTTTTAAATGATCTTGTAGTTTGTCGTTGTTTTCTTCTATATCGGACGGATGTACGTCAATAACTTTCACAATCCAATCTGCAGCAGAACCCGTTGTTGCCACTTTTAATTTTGCTAAAATATCACCAGCCAATGTAAAATTATCTGTTAAAACAGGTGTTTCAAAAACCAAGACGTCGGGTCTTCTTGCTGCAAAACGCTGGTCATCTGTCATGTATTTCCTTGGTGTAAAAACTGTTTTAATATCTTCAGAATATGGAACAGGGTGTTTTACGTCACTAACAAACTCTATTGCTTCTGATGCTTTTTTTACAGAAGTTAATTTTTGATCTTCAGATAAAAACCAGTTTTCTTTAACTACATTTTTTGGAGGCCAAGCATCGTAAGATTTCCATTCTTTTTTTCCGGAATCAAAAACATAGGCTTCTGGCAAACCAGAATTTTTAGTACCTTTTCCTTTTAAGAAATGATTAAAGAACTTCGTTTCAATTTCCGATTGAAATTTTAGTGAAATAGAATCTCCAAAATAATAATTACCAACATAGTTTTCTACGCCACTTCTAGACCATTTTCCGTGATCCCAAGGTCCAAAAACAAGGGTATTATAATTGTCTTCTCCATTTTTCTCAATTGCTTTGTAGGTTTCTAAAGGACCATATAAATCTTCTGCATCAAACCAACCACCAACAATCATGGTCGCCACAGAAGAAGGTACTTTGTCTAAGTGCTGAATAATTCCTTTGCTTTGCCAAACAGAATCATAGTTTGGATGTTCTATAATTTCTTTCCAGAAAAAATCATCAATTCTATCTTTATTTTCAGCTGTTTTTACATCTAATTTATCATACTGGAAATATTCGTTTAAGTTTTTTAAAGGGCCTTTGTCTAAGAAAAATTGATATTGATCTTCAGATTCCATTTTTGGAAAAGAATACCAAGCCGAATCTGTAGGAGTGTCTTTATACGTTCCAAATAAAGAAATGGCTCTAAAATAACTTAATAAAAATGCACCATTGTGATGAAAGTCATCAAAGAAAAAATCGCCAATACACGCTTGAGGAGAAGCTGCTTTTAGTGCAGGATGCGCATCAATAGCAGAAATGGTTGCGTAGTGACCCGGATACGAAATTCCCCAAGTTCCAACATTTCCATTATTATTTTCAATATTATTTACCAACCAATCTATAGTGTCATAGGTATCTGAAACTTCATCAGATTGGTTTGCTGTTTTATTTGGAAGGTACGCACGCATATTGTCATAAACGCCTTCACTCATCCAACGGCCACGAACATCTTGATATACCACAATATTTCCTTCTCTCATTAAATGAACATTAGGAGAAATTTTTGTCTTCATTGCTTCCCCGTAAGGCGCTGAACTATACGGTGTTCTTTGCATTAAAATAGGATGCTTTTTTGATGTGTTTTTAGGGGAATATATAGTAGTGTGCAGCTTGACGCCATCTCTCATTACAATGTCTACCTCTTGTTTTGTGTAATTATCAATTACATACGTATTTTTTTTCTCTTCTTTTGTGGAATTACAAGCCGTAAAAAGAAAGAGACTGAAAATGATTAAAAGGGAAAAATTTTTCATGGTAAAAGGTTGATTAGTTTCTGATAAAACTACGAAACAAAAAACAGTTGGTAAACATTCTTTTGTTAAAATGATTTTGAATACTTTTATCATGGATTAAAACCGATAGAATGAAAATTACATTTTTGTCATTACTAATGATGATGCTCTTAAACTGTCAATCTAAAGGCGCTGCAACGACTGATAAGGTGTCGGAAGACATTCTGTCATTAAAAACGTTCCCAAAGTTAGAGAAAGACCGCTATAATGTTGCTTTTTTAATTATGGATGGAACTTTCAATACAGAGTTAACAGCACCTTTCGATATTTTTCAGCACACTATTTTTAGAAAAAACATAAAAGCAATGAATGTGTTTACAGTTGCAAATACGGATGCACCAGTTACCACATTTGAAGGAATGAGAATTTTACCGGATTATAATTACCTCAAAGATGCATTGCCTAAAATTGATATTTTGGTAGTTCCTTCAGCAGAACACCATTTAGATTCAGATTTAGAAGATACTGCTATGATTGATTTTGTAAAAAAAGTAGATAAAGAGGCAATGTATGTTACTTCTCATTGTGATGGTGCTTTTGTATTGGCAAAGGCAGGAGTCTTAAAAGGGAAAGTTGCTACAACCTTCCCTTCGGATATCGATAAAATGAGGGCTATGTTTCCAAGTCTAGATATAAGAAAAGACGTTTTATTTGTCCATGACGGAAAATATATAACGTCTGCTGGCGGTGCAAAATCATTTGAAGCAGCTTTGTATGTCTGTGAATTTTTATACGGAAAAGAAGTAGCTGCATCTTTAGCGGGTGGTTTGGTAATTGATTGGAATATAGATGCTGTTCCGCATTTAATTATAAACAGTCAGAAATAAACAGCTAAAAATATTTTTTTAACTATTCCAGAGCGTTTTTTCTTTAGATGTTGTGCTTTTAAATGTTTGTGAAAATGTAAGGTGATGAACGATCAGTAGCAATATGCATAAGGCTTTTTTCAAGCCCTTTTTTTAAGCTTATGTTTACAATGATGATGGATACAATGAAAGAAACCAATCTTCTAGACAAGAAAATTTAGCTATTTTTATACCTCGAGATTCGTTTGATTTTTTTTTAAAAAAAAACATTTATTTGTAAATAAAAACAACAATTTAAAAGCCTTTTAAATTGGGAGCCTTTTAAATAGTTAGACTATTTAAAAAATAAGTGCATTTTATGAAGCAGATAGAAATCATTAGAAAAGTGTTGGAATTCATTTAAAATAGGTATTTTTGCAAAATATGGAGCACACGAAGAGACATCAGCTAACAGATTGGTTACCAACTACAAACAAGGAAGTTAAAATTCGTGGTTGGGAGGAACTAGATGTTATTCTTTTTAGTGGAGATGCGTACGTTGATCATCCTTCATTTGGACCGGCAGTAATTGGTCGAATTTTAGAGAGTTATGGATTGCGTGTGGCAATTGTACCACAACCAAGTGTAAACGATAACCTTCAGGATTTCGAAAAGTTAGGAAGACCTCGTTTATTTTTTGGAGCTACTGGCGGATGTATGGATCCTATGGTGAGTAATTATACAGCGAGTAAAAAGAGTAGAGACAAAGATGCGTATACACCCAACGGTGACAAAGGCTTTAGACCAGATTATGCAACTTCTGTATATTCAAAAATATTAAAAGAAAAGTTTCCTGATGTGCCTGTTTTAATTGGTGGAATTGAAGCTTCTCTAAGACGTGTAACACATTATGATTATTGGTCTGATAAATTATTGCCAACTATTTTAGAAACTTCTAAAGCAGATATGTTGGTCTACGGAATGGGTGAGCAACCTTTGCGAGAAATTGTAGAATTATTGCAAAAAGGAGTACCGTTTTCAAGTTTAAAAAACATCAAACAAACGGCTGTTTTTATTGATCAAAAGCTTGAAAAATTACCCGTTATAAATGACTGGGAAGATGTAACCATCAATTCTCATGACGCGTGTTTAAAAGATAAAAAAACATTTGCTTCTAATTTTAAAGTGATTGAACAAGAATCTAATAAATTAAAAGCAAGAAGAATATTACAAGATGTCGATGGTAAAACATTGGTGATTAATCCGCCGTATCCTACGATGACAGAAAAGGAAATTGATGGTTCTTTCGATTTGCCTTTTACGAGATTACCACACCCTAAATATGACAAGCGTGGACCCATTCCTGCGTTTGAAATGATAAAATTTTCTATCAACATTCACAGAGGATGTTTTGGTGGTTGTAGTTTTTGTACAATTTCTGCACACCAAGGAAAATTTATTGCAAGTAGAAGTCAAGAATCTGTTTTAAAAGAAATAGATAAAGTGGCAAACATGCCAGATTTTAAAGGCTATTTGTCTGATATTGGTGGCCCTTCTGCAAACATGTATCAGATGAAAGGAAAAGTACAATCTATCTGCGATAAATGCATTGCACCAAGTTGTATTTCGCCAGTAATTTGCTCGAATTTAGATACCTCTCATAAACCATTAACGGAATTATATCAGGCAGTTGATAAACATCCGAAAATAAAAAAATCGTTTATTGGAAGTGGAATAAGACACGATATGTTAGTGCCTGAGTTCAATAAAAATGCAGATCCAAAAGAGTTGGATGCCTATACAGAAGAAGTAATGACAAAACATGTTTCTGGTCGATTAAAAGTGGCACCAGAACATACTTCAGATCCTGTTTTAAAGTTGATGCGCAAACCTTCTTTTAAATATTTTCACATGTTTAAAGAGCGTTTTGATAAAATTAATATCAAGAAGAAATTAAACTTACAATTGATTCCGTATTTTATTTCTAGTCATCCAGCAAGTGAAGTAGAAGACATGGCGAATTTAGCTGCTGAAACTAAAGACATGGGCTTTCAGTTAGAGCAAGTGCAGGGATTTACACCAACACCAATGACGGTGGCAACGGTTATTTATTATTCTGGATACCATCCATATACCTTAAAGCCAACGAGAACTCCGAAAACAAAACAGGAACGTGAAGACCAGCATAAATTTTTCTTTTGGTATAAAAAAGAAAACAAAGAATGGATTAAGAACACGTTGAACAAAGTTGGAAGACACGATTTACTTCAAAAATTATTACCAGAAAATAACTCTTGGAAAAAGAATAAAACGGCTCATAAAGTAGCGCAACACACTTTTGATGATGCCATTCCTTTTAACAAAAGAAAGAAAAAGGTAAGTAGAGCGCCTAAGAAAACTAGGAGGTAATTTTATGTTTTGTGAAAAGGTTTAGTGTTCTTGGTGTATGTCACAATTAGTATGATATAGAATTATGCCTTAGTTTTTTATATGCTTTTCAAATTTTACTTTCCGAATTCCATGCTCAGTATCCCATTGATGCACTTCTATAAAACCTAATTTCTTATATAGTGCAGTCGCTGGACCATTTGCAAGTCCAGTTTCAACTAGAAATAGGTTCGAATCAAATGTATCGAAAACAAATTCGATCAACTTACCTGCGATACCTTGTCTAAAAAAAGTTGGGTGTATGACTAAGCTTCTAATAAGTATATAGTTATTATTAGCATCAATTTCAACGATCCCAGCAAGTTCTCCATCTTTTGAATATCCATAAAATTCGGTGTTATTTTCTCGATACTTGTCAAGAGGTCTTTGTAAGGGAGGGAAATTAACGGCGTTTAATAATTTAGCCTCCACTTTATAGGATACCTGAAAAACAGCACGTATTTTTTCAGCTATTTCTAAATCGTTATTTTGTAACTTTTCAATCATTATTCGTCTTTTTTAAGTAAAATATATTCCTGTCTTTCTTACGATATAGGCCATATTCTAAGATACTTTTAGGTCTCTTTTTGTTTTCGATGTTTCCCTCTCGGACCGTCACCTTCTTGCAATACAATTTCTGAATGTAATAAAAGTGCAGCTTCCGCAGAACCTTTTACTTTAGAAGCACTGCGCACTAACATTTCAGATTCAAAGTTGGTCAATACACTTTTTCTTATTCCCGTTTCTTTCCAACGAGCTATTGTATTGCATTCTTTATAGATACCTCGAGCTAGTGATAAAGCGTCTAGTAATGCTTGATTTGCACCTTGTCCTTTGAACGGACTCATAGGATGTGCTGCGTCTCCAATAAGTGTAACATGAGTTCTTTTTTTTAATAATTCTGAAGTTAGTAGCGCTCTGTCATACACCGGGTAACCAGAAATTTGAGCTTCTAGAGTTGCAGCTAAGATTTGAGGAATAGGAGCGTGCCATTGAGTTCTGCGAACGGCTTCTCTTTTGAGTGCTTGTGCCCCTTGCGCACTTAATGCTTTGGCTTCTTTTTCTAACATTGGAAAGCTAAGTTGCCACATAATAGTGTCTGCTGCATATGGCATCATGTAAATCCTCTCATTTCCATTTGCCGTTTGAAATACGGTCGCCGAATCTAATAAAGAACTCTCAATACCTTCTAAATTTTTTAAAGGACAAATTCCCAAAATTACAATGCAATCGAGGTAGCGCAAAGGAGTAGTATTTTCACCGATTAGTAATTTTCTTACGGTACTGCGAATACCGTCTGCTCCAACCACAAGATCTGCTTTAAATTTTTTTATTTCGCCCTTTACTTTAAATGTTAGCGTTACACCGCTATTCTCGGATTCATTAAAACTTAACAATTGGTGTTCCCACTGCACTGCGTCATGTTCGCCGAGTTGCTCAAGCAAAGCCAAGCGCAAAGACTGCCTAGCAATGTGGATGTTCTGACGTTTTGGTGATACTTTTGTATCTGGTCGTCCCCATTTTCTGATTCCCCATTCACCGATGATTTTTCCTGCTGTAGTATGCACCACATGTCTGGTAGAGGTTATTCCTGCTTCTAAAGAAGTAATGCCCAATCCTGCCATTGCTTTGCTTGCCTGTTGTAAAGTAAGGCCATAGCCTTGAGATCGGGCATCGAAGCTCGGATCTCGTTCATATAGTGTAAAGGGAATTCCACGGTGTAAACAAGCCACCGCAAGCGCAACGCCACCGATTCCACCGCCAATAATAGCAACATGTGGATAGTTCTCTGTATTTACTAGCGGATGGCTAGCAGCAGCAATCAAACCAGATCCTTTGCAATTCAAGCAGGTATAACTTTGGCCTTGAGGACGAATAGGAGCTGTAGTGCTGTTATTTGTTTTATCAAATTTATCCAACGCTACTTGATATTGAATTTTTGCTTTCTTGCGAAGACTTTTTCTCTTTTTTCCAATGCCTTTGCAGTCCTGACAAATATTCCAATGGGCTTTTTTATTTTCCACTTTTTATACTTGCTTTATCCCCCATCGATTCTTGATTTTTAGTATTTCTTTGATGCTTCAACTTTAAAATAGTTTGGTTGTATGCAAACTGTGCATGCAAATATCAGCTCATTTTTAGTACCAAACAAAGTTCAGCAAAAGCCAACTTATTAGTAGGTCAGAATATTTAGCGAAGTTATCTATTTATACGGCTATAAACAAGTCAAACTAATTCTTCAAAATAATTGTGATATGACTACTAAAGTGAAGAAGAAAGCATCATTTTATGTTTTTTAATAGTTTCATATTTTATAAGTACATTTAAGTATTCTAAAATCATATTTAATGAACATTCAAAAACTATATATCTTTTTATTTTTCACCGTTACTATGAACCTCTTTTCTCAAGAGAATTATTTAGGTGAAGGTCCTTTTGAACAATTAATTATTAGAGGTGTAACACTTATTAATGGAGATGGTTCACCACCAAGAGGTCCTGTTGATATTGTGGTAGAAAATAATACAATTGTGGGTATAGAAGTGGTTGGTTATCCCGGTGTTGAAATCAAAGAAAGTAGTCGACCAAAATTAAAAAAAGGCGGAACAGAATTAGATGCTAGCGGAATGTATTTGTTGCCCGGATTTATAGACATGCACGGTCATATTGGTGGAGCGTCACAAGGAGCAAGTCCAGAGTATGTTTTTAAATTGTGGATGGCACACGGTGTTACCACGGTCAGACAACCCAGTGGAAGAGGTGTCGAAGAAATAAACGATTTAAAGAGAAAAAGTAACAATAATGAAATTGTAGCACCGAGAATATTTGGATATACAGGTTTTGGACAAGGTGCTAAAAAACCAATTTCTACGCAAGAAGAGGCGAGAGACTGGGTGCGAAATAATGCAAAAAATGGTGCAGATGGAATCAAATTCTTTGGTGCAGAGCCAAAAATTATGTCTGCAGCACTCGATGAAAATAAAAAATTAGGTCTGGGTTCTGCTTGTCACCACGCACAGTTAAGTGTTGCGCGTTGGAATGTATTGCATTCTGCAAGAGCAGGTTTAACATCTATGGAACATTGGTATGGTTTGCCAGAAGCGCTGTTCGAGGATAGAACCATTCAGGATTATCCGTTAGATTACAACTATCAAAATGAACAACATCGTTTTGAAGAAGCAGGAAAATTATGGGCACAGGCAGCAAAACCGTATTCAAAACATTGGAATGCGGTAATGAATGAGTTGTTGGATTTGGATTTTACGTTAGATCCTACCTTTAATATTTATGAGGCAAGTAGAGATTTACACAGAGCAAGAAGAGCAGAATGGCATGAAGACTATACGCTTCCTTCCTTATGGAAATTCTATGAACCTAGTAAAATTTCGCATGGTTCTTATTGGCATGATTGGGGAACAGAACAAGAAGTTTCTTGGAGGAAGAATTACCAATTATGGATGACCTTTATAAACGAATATAAAAATAGAGGAGGTAGAGTTACTGCAGGATCAGACTCTGGATTTATTTACCAGTTATACGGCTTTGCATATATTAGAGAGTTGGAGTTGTTGCGTGAAGCAGGTTTTCATCCTTTAGAAGTAATTCGTGCAGCGACATTAAATGGAGCAGAAGCTTTAGGTTGGGATGATAAAATTGGGTCTATTCAAATAGGTAAGTTGGCCGATTTTGTAATTATTGACGAAAATCCTTTAGTGAATTTGAAAGTTTTATATGGAACAGGCGCAGTGAAATTAACAAAAGAGAATCAAGTAATTAGAGCCGGTGGTATAAAATACACTATTAAAGATGGTATTATTTATGACGCTAAAAAATTATTAGCTGACGTAAAAAATATGGTCAAGGTTGAAAAAGCAAAAACCAACTGGAAATTGATGCAACCGGGAATGAAAGAGTAATTGTATTATTTCTTCACAGCAATCATCATATGCGGACTAAAAGGTAACAAATACTCATCATTTTGAGTAAGGTTTTGTAATGCTTTTAACGTCTTTGATTTCTTCTTGTCAATCATATTTGCAAAATATTCATTGTCTAACCAAATCATTCCTTCTACTGCAAACAGGTTTATAAAGTTGAGGTTTTGTTCTAGAAATTCAGCTTTTAAATCTTGTGGTTTGTGATAAAAAGCGTCTGCTAATAAAAAAGGAAAATCTTTTGGAACGTCATGAATTCCAGTAGTAAGTTCTTTTTTGCACATCTCAAAAAATGAGTTTGCATGAATCATTCCATTCATTAAACCAACAACAGTTGAAGCCGTTGCATTAATTGCGAATCCTAAAATAATTCCACCTTTTTTAAGCACTCTTTTTGCTTCTACAATGGCAGCAACTCGATCTTCTCTTTTTTGTAGATGATACAAAGGTCCATGCAAAATCACCAAGTCAGCAGTATTGTCTGGATATGGTAATTTTTTAGCTTCACCAATAGTGACAGAAAAAGGTTTCTTGAGCTTTTTGGCTCTTTTTTCTGCAAGTTTTATATGTTTTAATACTGGCTCGACTAAATGAACAGCGTGTCCTTTTTCTGCCAACCATTCAGCATATTTTCCTGTTCCACCGCCAATATCAATAATGGTACTGTTTGATTTTGAAATGTGTTTTTCTATGAGTTCCTTAATACGTTCAAACTCAAAAATACCCATGCCTTTTTCAAGTCTGGTTTCTTCGGATGCTTTGTTGTAAAAGTCTTCTAGTTCTTTGCTAATCAATTTTTTGTTTTTCATGGATACTCGCTAAATACTCGTATGAAATTTTAATCAAATGTATTGTATTAATTGAAATGGAGCTCAAATAATTAGAATCCATTTCATAATTTCTTATATTTAACTAATATTTTTAAGGCAACAAATTTAATAACAACAGAATGAAACAAACCAAGTACTATTTTACGCTAATTTTCATATATATATTTGTAAACTCAATAACAGCTCAAGATTATTTTTATAAAGATAAAGCACCCTTTAATGCAACCATTCCAACTCCTGAGGAATTTTTAGGATATGAAATAGGAGAGCAGCATACGAGGCATGATTTAATAGTTGCGTATTTAACAAAGTTGGCAGAAATTTCGGATAGAGCAAGTATCGAAGTGTACGGTAAAACACATGAAAAACGAAAGTTGGTAATGCTTACAGTGACATCACCAGAGAATTTAAAGAACTTAGAAACTATAAAATCAAATCATTTACAATTTGTAAATCCAGCACAAACTCCAAAAAACTATAACGAAGTTCCTGTAATCATTCAGTTAGGATACAATGTTCATGGAAATGAGCCATCTAGTTCTGAAGCAGCTTTGTTAACTGCGTATACTTTAGTTGCTTCTAATAGTTTAGAAGTTTTAGCGTATTTAGAAAAATCGGTCATATTTATAGATCCTACAATTAATCCTGATGGAAGAGACAGACACACACAATGGGTAAATCAATACCAATCAAAAACATTAGTATCCGATAATATTGATGCAGAACACACGGAAGCTTGGCCAAGAGGAAGAACAAATCATTATTGGTTTGATTTGAATAGAGATTGGTTGTTGGCAGTGCATCCAGAAAGTCAAGGAAAATTAAAATGGATGCATGCTTGGTATCCAAATGTTGTTACAGATTTTCATGAAATGGGCACGAACAGTCATCACTTTTTTGAGCCGATGAAACCAATAGGTTCTTTAGATCCTATTATGCCAAAAGAAAATTATGAGGATTTGAATACTTTATTTGCCCCTTATTTTGCAAATGCGCTAGACAAAATTGGTTCTTTATATTATACAAAAGAATCCTTTGATGGAACGTATCCTGGATATGGATCTTCCTATCCTGATTTGCAAGGAGGATTGGCATTGCTTTTTGAACAAGCAAGTTCTCGTGGACATATACAAGACACAGATTATGGAAAAATTACGTTTCCTTTTACAATTAGAAATCAATTTACTTCTACTTTTGCAACTATTAAAGCAGCGGTGGAGAATAAAGGATACTTGAGAAAATACCAGCAAGAATTCTTTAAATCGTCATTGACCAAAAAGGCAACATCAGGATTTTCTGGTTATGAGTTTCAGGAGAAATATGATCAGAATCGAAAGAAAGCGTTTATAGCACAATTATTAACGCATAAAATTAAAGTGTATAAAAAAGGAGATACATACACGGTTCCTTTAAAACAACCACAACATAGAATGGTGCAAACGATGTTTGAAACCTACAATAAATATAGTGACAGTGTATTTTATGACGCTTCTGCTTGGAGTCTTGCTAACTTTTATAATATGAAGTATAAAGGTGTAAAATCTGTGAAGTTAGGAACAGAAGTTACGAGCACAAAAGGAATTGTTCAGAATAATAAAATTACAAAAGCATCCTATGCATATATCGTAAATTGGGATGATTATAATACGCCTGCAGCCTTGTATTATATGCAGTCCAAAGGATTAAAAGTTGCTGCAGCTTTCAAGCCTTTTACAATTGGTACTTCTGATGGAGAAATTAATTTTAATTATGGTAGTTTATTAATTCCTGTAAGTAAGCAGGAAAAAACAAGTTTAGAAGTGTATCAAATTGTTTTAGCAGCGCAAGAAAAATTTAACGTACCTGTTTCTGGAACGAATAGCGGATACAGTATTAAAGGAATAGATTTAGGAAGTAACAATTTTAGAGTTTTAAAGAAGCCTAAAGTTGCCATGCTTATAGGAGAGGGAGTTAGTTCATATGAAGCCGGAGAAGTTTGGCATTTATTAGATACTCGCATCCATATACCAATGACTAAAATAAGAATGAATAACTACAGCAACGCCAACTTAGACAAATACAACACGCTAGTAATGGTCTCCGGAAAATATAATCAGTTAGATTCTTTAAAAAGACAAAAGCTAAAAAATTGGACGGCAAAAGGGAATACTTTAATTACAATCGCTGGAGGTTCAAAATGGGTGATTGATAAAAAAATAGTCAAAGAAA
>JBNMOF010000006.1:0-27193 GCA_051277175.1 Polaribacter sp. | reverse complement strand
GATTAAAATGTGTAGCGAGAACGGGATTTGAACCCGTGACCTCAGGGTTATGAATCCTGCGCTCTAACCAACTGAGCTACCTCGCCATTTGTTTGCGGGTGCAAATATAATTACTTTTTATAGATTAGCAACATGTGTTTTTAATTTTTTTTTTAGATAGAATTAATACCTATATTGTGCACTTAACAAAAAAAGTAAATGGAAAAAGTAAAATTTGAATTAGAAATCCCTATTCACGCATCACCAAATATGCTATACCAATATATTTCTTCACCATCAAACTTACAAGAATGGTTTGCTGACAAGGTAAACTCTAGGGGTAAAATATTTAGTTTTGTTTGGGAAGATACCGAAGAATTGGCAGAGTTAATTATAAAAAAAGCGGGTGAAAGAATTCGTTGGAAATGGTTAGAAAGCGAGGGTGATGAGAGTTTTTTTGAAATTAAAATAGAAGTAGATGCCCTAACTAAAGACGTATCTTTAATTGTTACAGACTTTGCAGATGATGAAGAAGAGGTAGAAGAATCTAAACAACTTTGGGAAAATCAAATAGATGAATTAAGACATACAATTGGTGCCTAAAATCAGTAAAAAATAATATGAAAAACCAGCAGAATTGCTGGTTTTTTTATGTCTAAAATCTAAGTAATTATAGTAATTTTGTATTTCTTAAAAATAAAGCAATGATTAATTTTAATAGCGAATTATATACCAAAGAAAACATACAATTAACTACAGATAACAGGGGCTTTAAATATGGAGACGGAATTTTTGAAACCATCAAAGTAGTACATAAAAAAGTAATTTTTTGGGAAGATCATTATTTTAGATTAATGGCTTCTATGAGAATGCTACGTATGAAGATTCCGATGGAATTTACGTTAGAATTTTTAGAGCAAGAGATTTTGAAAACAGTAGATTCTATAGAAAAAGCTGGTAACTTCAGAGTGCGTTTAAACGTTTTTAGAAAAGATGGTGGTTTATATACTCCAAAAACCAATGCAATTAATTATTTAATTGAAGCTTCAGAAATTTCTACTCAATCTAAAACAACCTATGAAATAGATGTCTTTAAAGATTTCTATAATTATTCAGGATTGTTGTCTACCATAAAAACAAACAATAGAATGTTAAATACATTGGCAAGTATTTATGCTGACGAAAATGATTTAGACAATTGTGTTTTGTTAAATGAACGAAAAGGTGTTGTAGAGGTTGCGAACGGAAATATATTTATTGTAAAAGATACTGTAGTTAAAACACCTGCATTAACAGAGGGCTGTATAAAGGGTATTGTTAGAAATAAGGTGATAGAAATTTTAACTAAGAACAAAGATTTTACAATTGAAGAGACTGCTATTTCTCCTTTTGAAATTCAAAAAGCAGATGAGGTATTTATTACAAATGCAATTGCAGGTATTCAGGTAGTCACTAAATATAAAAAGAAGTCTTTTACAACAGTACTCGGGAATAAATTACATGCAAATTTGAAAGTATTACAGATCGCAGGAATTTAATTTAGATTAAAATCATTGGGTGCATTTACCCAAAGTTTATAATCACCACCTTTTTGAAGTAATTTGTTCCTCCAAAGGTTCTCTTCTTCATTAGAAAAGATGTTGTCAAAATCGTTTTCTGCAACAAACCAAGAGTTTTCGGTTAACTCGTCTGTTAGCTGATTTTTGTCCCATCCAGAATATCCCAAGAAAAATCGGATATCAGATTCTTTTAAAGCACCTTTATTTAAGAGCTCTTTAAGCTGCTTAAAATCACCTCCCCAAAAAACACCATTTGCAACTTCGATACTATTATCTAATAAGTGAGGTATGGTGTGCACAAAGTATAAATTATCTTGTTCTACGGGGCCACCTTGATAAATATTAAAAGAACAATCTATTTCGGGTAATAAATCGTTGATAATATATTCTAAAGGTTTGTTTAGAATAAAGCCTATAGAATTAGTTGCTGTATGTTCCGTTAATAAAATAATAGCTCTGTTAAAAGAATTATCATTTAGAATGGAAGGTGCTGCAACTAATAATCTGCCTTTTTGAGGTTGTAATTTAGACATGCTCTTTTTATATTAAATATAAGGAAATTTTTAAATAAAAAAAACTCCCTAAAAAGAGAGCTTTTTTTTATTTTAAAATGGTAATTCTTAGTTTACAGCTTCGCTTAAACCAGCTCCAGCTTTAAATTTTGCTACATTTTTAGCAGCAATTTGAATTGTTTTTCCTGTTTGAGGATTTCTACCACTTCTTGCAGCTCTGTTAGATACAGAGAAAGTTCCGAAACCAACTAAAGCAACTTTATCACCTTTCTTTAAAGAAGAAGTTACATTACCTATAAAAGACTCTAATGCTGATTTAGCAGCTACTTTAGAAATTCCTGCATCTGCAGCCATTGCATCGATTAAATCTGACTTGTTCATAATAAATTGATTTTAAAATTATTTAATAATTATTTTTTTGCTTAATAGCTTAACAAATATAGACGGATTGTGGTCGTACGCAAATTTGAGTGTAAAAAAAGCACCTTTTTGTTAATAAAAGTATGCCAATTGTTAATAAACCCCGCATTGTAAATCAAAAAACCCTGCAAACCGCACTAATAAAGGCTTTAGAACATTTTAGCTTCTGATGAAAAAGAATAGCCATTTAACAAACTTATTGAATCCATTTTCTTCTTTCCAGAAAGTTTAATTTCTTCTATTATTATGAATCCTTTATGAACAGCTACTTTTAATTCTTTTTTAGTAGCAATTATTTTTCCAATTGCAAAATCGTGCGCTTCTATTTCTTTGTTTATTGCATAAAGTTTGGCAGAAATCTCCTCGTTATTATCATTAATAATTGTCCAAGCTGCCGGAAAAGGATTTAAACCGCGAATTTTATTATATATAGTGTCTAAAGAATCAGACCAATCGACTCTTGAATTTTCCGAATTCAGTTTTGGTGCCTCTTTTTCTTCTAAATTTGGCTGTTCTATTGTCTTTACTTCACCCGTACTAATATAGTCCACCGTTTTAGAAACTAATGCTGCACCCAAGTGCATTAATTTATCATGTAAAGTTCCTACGGTTTCAGTTTGAAGAATGGCAATTTCTTCTTGCAGAATAATTTCACCAGTATCAATTTTTTCATCAATAAAGAAAGTAGTAACTCCTGTTTTTGTTTCTCCGTTAATTATAGCCCAATGTATGGGTGCCGCACCTCTATATGCTGGCAATAAAGAAGCATGTAAATTAAAGGTGCCAAACGCTGGCATTTTCCAGACTACTTGGGGCAACATTCTAAAAGCAACTACAATCTGTAAGTTGGCATTTAGTCCTTTTAGTTGCTGTAAAAAAGTGTCATTCTTTAAATTGGTTGGTTGAAGAATGTGTAGGTTTTGAGAAGCGGCATATTTTTTTACTGCAGATTCGTTTAGCTTTCTTCCTCTTCCTGCAGGTTTGTCTGGTGCAGTAATAACACCAGCAATTGTATAGTTATTTTCTATCAAATGCTTTAAAATGGCTACAGCAAAATCTGGAGTTCCCATAAAAACAATGCGCAAATCTCTCATAATTATATGTTTAGTTGAAATTTATTCTGATTATTAATCCTTATTTTATTTTCAGATAATAATGTTTGTAAATGTATTAAAATGTCTTTTTCAAAAATATTTAAAAGTCGGCTTATTTCTTTGGATGATAGGTGTTTTTTTTCCTTTAATAGGACAAGTATTTCTGATGAAAGCTGTTGATTGTCCACTTTTTTGTTTCCAATACAAACATCGCAAATAGTGCATGCTGTTTCTGTTTCTTCGTCAAAATAAGAAAGTAGTTGTATGCTTCTACAAAGGGTGTTATTTGTTATAAAGTTTATAAAGTTTGTGGCTTTTTCTCTTTTTAAAAATAAAAATTGCTTTAATTCTTTTGAAAATCTATTAATTGTTTTATCATCTTCTCTAGGTAGTAAGAAGCGCAAAGAAACACTACCCTCTACTGGAATGTATTCCACCAAATGCTGTTCAGCTAACATGCTTAAGTTTTTGATAACCTGTGTAGACGTTATACTGGCTTTTTTGGCGATAAAAAACTCATTAATTTTTACTTCATCTTCAAAAAGACCGCCATAGGTTCTTAAAAGTACATTTATAAAATTCTTAAAAGAACGATTGTTTTTAGAAAAATTTAAAACAGAGTAGTGTGTCCCAATTACTTTTAAAGTAGATTTTTTATGAAAGTTACTGTCCAACTCTATAATACCATAATTGACTAATAATTTAAGAATTACATCTGTTTTTAAAGATTGAAAATTATATTTTTTACAAAATTCATAGAAATTAAAAGAAAACGCTTCTTCTAAAAGTTCTCCGTTTGCAATTCTAAAATATTGGTATAATTTTTTGTGTACCTCTTTGACCTCTAAAATACTTGGTATTGAATTTTCTGTTTGTTGTTTCTGTAGAAAAATGTCATTTTCATTGTAAAGCAATACTCCAAAAGATTTATTTTCATTCCTGCCTGCTCTGCCCGTTTCTTGAACATAATTCTCAATACTAGAGGGTAAGTTGTAATGTATGACCAAACCCACATTAGGTTTGTCAATTCCCATACCAAAGGCATTTGTAGCTACAATAATTGGTTTTTTCTCAGTCATCCAGTCACTAAAAGCAGTTTCTTTTTCTACAACAGTCAAACCAGCATGATAAAACGTACTTTTAAAGGCATTCGCATTTAAAAAGTTGGCAATTTCTGCAGTCTTTTTTCTAGAATTTACATAAATAATAGCAGGTACTTTTGTTTTGGTGAAAATTTGAAGGAGTCTTTCTAACTTATCCTCAATTTTAAAAACTTGGTATGCTAGATTTTCTCTAAAAAAAGATTTTTTAAACAGGCGATGATTAGAAAGTTGTAAGTTATTTGAAATATCTTTTAGTACCTTATTATTTGCAGTAGCTGTTAAGGCGATAAAGGGAACTTCCGGTAAAATTTCTTTTAATATTTTAATATTCCGATAAGAAGGTCTAAAATCATGTCCCCATTCAGAGATACAATGTGCTTCGTCAATAGCAATTAGATTGACATTTAATTCTTTTATTTTTTGCTGGATTAAGCGAGCTTGTAACCTCTCTGGAGAAATATATAAGAATTTAACTTTCCCGAACTTAACTTGATCAAACAAAGTAATAACTTCGTTTTGATTGCTTCCAGACGGAATTGTAATCGCTTTAATATCTCTTTTTTTAAGATTTTCTACCTGATCTTGCATTAATGCAATTAATGGAGAAATTACGATACACACACCTTCTTTTACCAACGCAGGGACTTGAAAACAGATAGATTTTCCACCACCAGTTGGCAACAATGCAATGGAATCTATATTTTCTAGAACATTGGTAATAATTTCTTTTTGGGATGCTCTGAAAGAAGTAAACCCCCAATATTCTTTTAAAATTTTTTCTGGTGATATCATCATTCGCAAGAAAGCGATTTAATAATAAAATTAGTACGTTCTTCAACAGAGCCAAAAGGAACATTAATTAAGGTATATCCTAATTCTGAATATGCTGCTACTAAAAAAGTATCAATCTTTACAGATTCTTCAAAAGTTTCATAGCGCTCATTATCGGTAGTATGAATCTCTTCCCAAGGAGAAAAGTGAAAAATTTGAGTATACATAAAAGTGTTGCTTTTTTCAATAAAGTAAGCAGGATACGTTGTGTTAAAATAATTCATGTATGCATGCACATCAGGAATTCCTCTATCAAAAAAAACAATTTTTTCCCTCAAGTTTGTAGCAGTGTGATATTGCTCTTCTCTTCCTTCTAAGAGCATTTTGCTAAATAACAAGGGTTCTGTTAAAAACAATTGTTCAACACCTTGTTTTTTTGCTTTTAAAGTAACAGCTCTAGAAACCTCTGGCATACAGTAAAAACCTCTTTTTATGAGTTCATTTATAATGGTTGTTTTTCCAGTTCCTGGTCCTCCAATAAGAACAATTTTTTGTTGCATCCTACAAAAATAAATCATTCTCTTTATAAAACTAATTTTTAATGTAGTTTTGTGTTTTACTATTTACAAATAGTTTAATTTTTTTTAAAGAAGCACTATGGGTAATACAGATGAATTTTACAGTAAATTAAAAGTTCAGTTAGACGATACTACAAATTTTCCTGCAGATTATTTGTACAAGTTTATTGTACCAACCCTAGAAAATCAGGTTGCAGAGGTGAAAAATATTTTTGACAATACAGGTGCAGTAATTAAGACAAAGAAATCTAAAACAGGTAAATATGTGAGTGTTTCAATAATTTTAAAATTAAAAACTTCGGAAGAGGTTATCGTATATTATAAAAAAGCAGCAAAAATAAAAGGAATCATATCGTTATAATTAATTAGTTTATGAAAAAAAGAATCGTATCAATTTGTATTTTATTAGGGAGCATGAGTGTTTTTTCACAAAATGAAAAAACCTTAGTTACCATTAATAACGAAAAAATTACAGTATCAGATTTTAAGCGTGTTTATGAAAAAAATTTAGACGCAATAGATACTGAAGAAGCAAAAAGTGTTACGAATAACTTAGCGCTTTATATCAATTATAAATTGAAAGTAAAAGAGGCATATCAGCTAAAATTAGACACATTACCTTCGTATAAAATAGAAATAGAGTCTTATAGAAACCAACTTTCTGAGCCTTATTTGCAAGATACTACGTTTATTGCAGATTTAGTAAAGGAGGTTTATTTCAGAACAAAAAATGAGGTAAAAGCAAAGCATATTTTAATAAGAACCTCTAAAAGTGAGCGTCCTAAAGATACTTTAGTTTCTTACAATAAGATTTTAGACATTAGAAACAGAATTGTCAATGGAGAAGATTTTGAGAAAGTTGCAGAAGAAACTTCAGAAGACAAATCTGCTCAGGATGACTCTAAAACAGGGAGAAAAGGGAACAAAGGGAATTTAGGTTATTTTAGTGCTTTTAAAATGCTTGCCTCTTTTGAAGACGTAGCTTATGCAACTAAAGTGGGTGCGGTATCTATGCCGTTTAGAAGTCAATATGGATACCACATTCTTACAGTTGACGATTTTAGAGCTTCTAAAGGAGAACTTGAAGCTGCACATATTTTAATTACAGATACCACTAAAATAGGTGCAACTAAAATTAACGATGTCTATGCAAAACTTCAGGAAAAAGAAGCTTTTGATAAACTAGCAAAGGAATATTCAGAAGACACAGGTTCTAAGGCTAAAGGAGGAAAGTTAAATAAATTTGGAACTGGAAGAATGGTGAAATCATTCGAAGCTGCTGCCTTTTCTTTAGAAAATGAAGGCGATTTTTCTACACCTTTTAGAACTCCTTTTGGTTGGCATATTGTTAAACTTTTAAAAAAATACCCGGTAGCATCTTTTCTTGATATGGAAAAAGAGCTTACTGCTAAAATTAAAAGAAGCACTAGAATGCAAATGTCTGAAACCGCTGTGATCAACAAATTAAAGGCGAAATATACAATTGTAGAAAATGAAGAAGCTAAAAATATTTTAGACACAAAAAATATTAGAGTACTGCCAAAAGATTCTCTTCAAAATATAATTATAACTATTAATGAGAAGAAGATTACACAAGAAATGTTTACCAAGTATATAAGAAATAGAAGAAATAAGTCAGTATATCTTTTATTTAAGATGTTTAAAGACCAGGAAATATTAGCATATTATAAAGAAAACTTAATAAATACAGAACCAGAGTACGCTTATATATTAAAGGAGTACGAAGACGGTTTATTGCTGTTTGAATTGATGCAACAGAAAATATGGAACAAGTCTTCTAAAGACACTTTAGGTTTAAAAACGTATTTTTCAAATAATAATAAAAAATACAATTCTGAAGAATTAAAAGATATAAGAGGAGAGGTGATGAATGATTACCAAAACTTCTTAGAAAAAAACTGGATTTCAGATTTGAGAAATAAAAGTAAAATTAAAGTTCGCAAAAGCCAATTAAAAAAATTAATTAATTTTTACCAAACTAAATAATGAGATTCGTAGGTGTTTTTGTATGTTTTTTTCTGCTAACTTCTTGCGAGTATCTCGTGGTGCAAGAGAAAAAAGAGACAGTCTCACAAATAGTAGCAATTGTGAATACCGATAAATTATTCAGAGAGGACTTAAAAAATGTTTTACCTAGAAATATTTCTAAAGAAGACAGCTTAATTTTAGTAAAAAGCTTTATTCAAGATTGGGCTGTAGAGAAGTTATTATTAAAAGGAGCCGCGAATAATAGTACATTAGCATCTTTTGAAAACATTAATAAACTGGTGCAAGACTATAAAGAAAGTCTGCTAATTAATAACTACAAGGAAGAATTGATAAAGCAGCAATTAGATACCGTAATTTCTGAAGCGGAAGTTGAACAGTATTACTTAGTTAATAATGAAAATTTTAAACTCAATGAAGTGCTGGTAAAATCGAAATATCTGTATTTTAATCACACCATAAATGATCAAAAAGAGATTATAAAGTTGTTTAAATCTGATAAAATTGAAGACGCTGAAGAATTAGAAAGACAACAGTTAAGTTTTAAAATATACCAGCTAAATGATTCTATTTGGACCGATTTAGACAAGGTTTTGTTAAAACTACCTTTTTCTAAAGAAAATTTGTTAAAAAAAACCAATTTCATTCAAAAAAAAGATTCATTAGGTCTATATTTGGTAGCTATAAAAGAGGTTTTAAATAGAAATGACGTAGCACCGATAAGCTACATTAAGCCAACAATAAAAGAAATGATTTTACACAAGCGTAAAATCGAATTAATAAGAGAGATTGAAAAAATAATAGTAAAAGATGCCACAAAAAACAATAATTTCAAAATATACTAAATTACTTTTAATAGCTGTTCTTTTCTCAGCAACTACATTGCAACTAAATGCCCAAAAAATTAAAATTGATGGGGTTGCAGTAGTCATTGGAAAAAACATTGTTTTAGATTCTGATATTGCTAAGTTTAAGCAAGAAATAGAGCTAAGAAGTGAGGGGAAAATTAAAATTACAGATTGTGAAATGCTAGAAGAGTTAATGCAACAAAAATTGCTTTCTCACCATGCAGTTGTGGATAGTATTACCGTTATAGATGCTGAGGTTAACAATAATGTAGAAAGAAGTATTAAGTTTTTTACACAAGAGTATGGCAGTGTAGAGAAAGTAGTTGCTGCATACGGCTTTAATGATCTAGAAGATTTAAAAAGTGAGCTGTACAATGTGCAAAAGGAAAATATTTTAGTAGAAAAAGAACAGTTAAAAATTACTGAAAAAGTAGATGTTACTCCAGAAGAGGTTCGTTTGTATTTTAATGGATTAAAAGAAAAAGGAGAATTGCCAGAATTTACTGCAGAAATAGAATTGGCTCAAATTGTATTGAATGCTTTGCCAACATTAGAAGAAAACGAAAGAGTTGTTGCTGAGTTAACTAAAATTAGACAAGATGTATTAGAGGGTGCAAGTTTTAGAATGAAAGCAATTATTAATTCTAAAGATCCAAGTGTTACTCAAAACGGTGGAAAAATGCAAGTTTCTAAAGAGTCTAACTTTATTAAGGAATTTAAAGAAGTTTCCTTTTCTTTAGAAAAAGGGGAGATTTCTAAACCTTTCGAAACACTTTTTGGATATCATATTATTCAATTAGAAGAAATTAAAGGAAATATAAGAACCGTTTCTCATATTTTATTACAACCAGAAATTCCTGAATCTAGATTGAGAGAAACGCAGTTAAAAGTAGAAGAAATTAAAAGAGATATTGAAGATGGTAAGCTCACTTTTGAAGAAGCTGTGAAGAAATACTCACAAGATAAAGACACAAAAAATAACGGAGGTGTTTTAATTAATGAATATACAGGAGATACAAAATTTGATTTAACAAGAATGGATCCTGCAATGTATGCAAGAGTTAATGATTTAGATCAAGGTGGTTATACAGATGTTTTTTTCGACCAAACTAGAGGAGGAGAGAAAATGTATAAATTCATTTTAATGAACGAAAGAACAGACACACATACTGCAGACTTGATAGAAGATTACGTGAAGGTTCAAGTACTTGCCTTAAAAAAGAAGAAAGAAGAAACAGTAGAAAAGTGGTCTAAAAACAAAATTAAAGACACCTATATTAAATTAGGTGTTGATTATAAAAAATGTTCTTTCGACAAAAATTGGAAAAAAGAAACAAGTAAATAATGTCTGATGTTAAAGCGGTACATAATTTAGTACATAAATTTGAAGTATTAAAAACAGAAATATCTAAAGTAATTATTGGTCAGAAAGAAGCAGTAAACTTTACATTACTGTCCGTCTTCTGTGGCGGTCATTCTTTATTAATAGGGGTTCCTGGTCTTGCTAAAACATTATTAGTAAATACAGTTTCAGACGCTTTAGGATTGAATTTTAAAAGAATTCAATTTACACCAGATTTAATGCCATCAGATATTTTAGGAAGTGAAATTTTAGATGAAAACAGACAGTTCAAATTTATAAAAGGACCTATTTTTTCAAATATTATTTTAGCAGATGAAATAAATAGAACGCCCCCAAAAACACAAGCGGCTTTGCTAGAAGCGATGCAAGAGCGTTCGGTAACAATTTCAGGAAATCATTATAAATTAGCTTTGCCCTTTTTTGTTTTAGCAACACAAAATCCAATTGAACAGGAAGGAACCTATCCTTTACCTGAAGCTCAATTAGATCGGTTTATGTTTTCTATAAATTTAGAATATCCAACTTTTAAAGAGGAGGTAGCAGTAGTAAAAAGTACTACCTCTAATATCATGCAAAATGTAGATGCTGTTTTCTCTGGTGAAGAAATTGTTGAAATTCAACAATTAATACGAAAAATACCAGTGGCAGACAATGTGGTTGAATATGCTGTTGGTTTGGTTGGTAAAACAAGGCCAAAATCTACGGAAGCAACACAAATGATAAAAAATTATGTAGATTGGGGAGCAGGACCAAGGGCTTCTCAAAACTTAATTTTAGGGGCAAAGGCCCATGCAGCTGTTAATGGAAAATACTCCCCAGACATAGAAGATGTAAAAGCAGTAGCCATTCCTATTTTATCTCATAGAATTGTAAAGAACTACAAAGCAGAAGCAGAAGGCATTTCGATTTCAGACATTATAAAATCTTTGCTATAATTTGTGCTTTATATTTTAAAAAAATCTAGAATTTCTTACTAAAAAAAATATCCTCTGAGTACCATATTGAAAATATGCTATTCAGAGGATATTTTAGAATGAGGTTACGTGTATTATTCTTTTTCTTCTTTAGAAGGATTGTCGAAGAAACTAAAAACATTACCACCATATCTTTTGTCGTAACTGTGTTTAGGGTGCTTAGACAAATCTGTATGCTTAGAGTGTTCTACGATTAAAAGACCGTCTTCCTTTAAAATCTCTCGATCAAAAACCAAGTCTATAATTTTTAAAAATTGGGCTTCCTCAAAATCATATGGAGGATCGGCAAAAATAATATCTGCTTTTAATGCTGTTTTTTCTAGAAACTTATACACATCACTTTTAAATGTATTAATGTTTAAATCTAGTGCTTTTGCAGTTTCATTTATATATTTAATACACCCGTAATGTGCATCTACTGCACAAATAGTTTTGGTTCCTCTTGAAGAAAATTCATAACTAATATTTCCCGTTCCAGAAAATAAATCGATTACAGAAATACTGTCAAAGAAATAGCTGTTGTTTAAGATGTTAAACAAAGATTCCTTTGCCATATCTGTTGTAGGTCTAACAGGTAAGTTTTTAGGCGCAGATAAACGTCTTGATTTTAATTTTCCAGAAATAATTCTCATGAGCCTAGTAGTATATAGTTAGAATGTGAAGGAATATTGAATTCATTGAAAATGGTATTTGTACTCTCTAAAAAGTATACATTTTTAATGTATTGGTATGTTATTTTATACGCATTAGAATTTAATGTAATTTTCCCCATAAAATATAACGGAAATTCATGAACATCTAAATTTAATTGCGCTGCGACAAAAAGGACATAATAAATAAAATCCTCCTTAGAATTGTATGAAAAAGTATTGAAAAGTACTAATTTTTCTTTTTCTAAAACTACGACATCTATGGTAGTTTTAGAAACATTAACATACATTGTTTTTGTTGTATTTGTCGTATTGCTCAAAAGGTTTTCAATTAAAACACTACTGTGATGCTTGTACTCAAATTCTCCAAAATTTTGAAATAAATAGTTGTTTATGTTTACATAAGGAATGTAAATATTTTTAGCGTCTAAAACTTCTATAGCGTCAAAAGAGATAAAGTCTGTAGCCAATGTTTTTATATTAAAATTCAGATAAGAAGTCAATTCCTTTTCATCAAAAAAGCGGTCTGGAACTAATGTCGAAAGATTGTTTTGATGAATTACTAAAACCGTTACAAAATCATTTTGTAAGTAGGGATCTGTTTTAAAAATTGCTTCAATTTTTAACAATAAATTTTCTGGTGACGTTTGTGAATTTTCAAAGGCATATTCACGAAAATATACCACTTTTTTAGAAGCAGGGCTATAAATAGAAAAAGAAAATCCATCCAAATTAAATTGGATGGATAACTTATTTTCTTTTATGTTTTTCAAAGAAAGCGTACTAGTCTTTTTTATCACCTTTCTTGTCATAAGAAGGAGGCCAGTTTCCTGCAGTTGTAACTTCGTTTAAAGAACCTACAGAAAGGTATTCTCCTTTGATTTGATCCGATGCCATAACTTCCAGTTCTTGTTTAACTAAAGAAGCATTCATTCCTTTTAAAAGAGCTTCTTTAGGTGTTTTAGACATAAAAGTTGGTACAATTAAACCTTGTACCTTTTCTACAGTACCTATTTCAAGATCATATTGTGTGTCTTTTAAACCAGGAACTTGAAACATGTTTTTGTAATCTCTATTTTCAAAGTATTTTAAAACGGGTTCATAACCAATGGTATCGGTTACTCTTATCTCTATCTCATCAGTAATACCACCACCTCTATTCACCGTTTCTACGATTGTATTGGTAACAGTTAATGCCAAAGAAGCAGAATCAATAAATTTAATTAATAACGTTTTATCTTGTGTGTAGTTACCTGTAGCTTCATAAAACTTTACTTCTGCATCTCTGATAATTTTAAGATTTTCTACAACTTTAGAATATCTTTGAACTTTGTTCTTGTTAAAGTTGATAGGTTCCATAACACCGTTGTATATCTTAAAGCCTAAAAATATAGCTAAGATTAATAATACAACAGATGGTATCCATCTTAACTTCAAAGGTAAATATCTAACGATAACAATAGCGATAAGCACTGCAGCTAAAACGGCAGCTAAAATCATTCCTAATAATCCCATTTTTAATGTTTTTTTTTAATAGTCTTGTCGCAAATCTACAATTTTTTTTCAATCATAAAAACTTTTATTTACAATTCAACGTATCTTTGATACTTTAATTAATTTATGATAGAAATACCAGCAGATTTTAATAAAGAATTGTTACAAAAGTTTCCCCATCAGCCTACTCTTAAACAACGTAAATTATTAGACTTATTGAGTAGTTTTGTTTTTAACGAAAATAAAGATGCGTTATTTCTTTTAAAAGGATATGCAGGAACAGGGAAGACAACAACCATAGGTACGTTTGTAAACTCGTTGTGGACAGCGGGTAAAAAATCAGTATTATTAGCGCCAACAGGACGTGCTGCAAAAGTAATTGCACTGTATTCAAAAAAACCAGCATTTACGATTCACAAAAAAATATATTTTCCTAAAAAACAATCCAATGGCTCTGTTGCTTTTGTTTTGCAGCCCAATAAACATACAAATACCATTTTCATAGTAGATGAGGCTTCTATGATTCCGGATGGCAAACAAAATCAACAACTATTTGATTCAAGTTCTCTCTTAGATGATTTAATTTCTTACGTGTATTCTGGTGTAAATTGTAAGTTAATTTTTATCGGTGATACTGCACAACTACCTCCTGTGAAATTAGAGGTTTCCCCAGCCTTAGAAAAAGATACTTTAACGTATGACTATCAAAAGGAAGTAACAGAAATTGAGTTAGATGAAGTGATGCGACAACATGAAGATTCTGGAATTTTAGCCAATGCAACTGCGTTAAGGTTGTTGCTAAGAAATGAAGGTGATAATTTTCAGTTTGACGTTGATTTTGCCGACATAAAGAGGTTAGAAGATGGGTATGATATTGAAGACGCAATCGTAACTGCCTATGAGAGTGATGGCGTTGAGGATACGGCATTTATTGTGCGCTCTAACAAACGAGCAAATCTATACAATCAGCAGATACGATACAATATAAGAGGGCAAGAAAATGAAATTTCTGCTGGCGATTATATTATGATTGTTAAAAATAACTATTTCTGGTTGCCAGAATCTTCGAAAGCTGGTTTTATTGCAAACGGTGATATTTGCGAAGTTTTAAAAATATTTTCGATTAAAGAACTGTATGGTTTTAAATTTGCTGAAGTAGAAATTAGAATGATAGACTATCCGGAAATGCATCCCTTTGAAACGGTTTTATTGTTGGATACTTTAACGAGTGAGAGTCCCTCTTTAACATATGAGGAGTCTAATAAATTATATCAGGCAGTTAAGGAAGATTATGTGCACGAAAAATCGAAATACAAGCAGTTTATGTCGATTAAGAAAAATAAATACTTCAACGCTTTACAAGTAAAGTTCTCATACGCTATGACCTGTCATAAATCGCAAGGAGGGCAATGGAAAACAGTTTTTATAGAGCAACCTTATTTGCCAGATGGTGTTTCTAAAGAATATTTTAGATGGTTATATACTGCAATTACAAGAGCACAAGAAAAGTTGTATCTAATTGGATTTAAAGACGATTTTTTTGTAAAATAAGTTTCAGAGTTGAAAAAATTAGCACTTTCGTACTTTTAATAAAATAAAAAGAAAAAGAATTCTATAATTTTTTAATAGCAACCATTACTCTAACAAGTAATTGAAATTAATAGCACCATATTTGTGACCATTTCGGAATATTAGGTCTTTAGATTTACTGGTGTTATAGTTTATCGTATACCCAAAATTAAATCTATTTGCAGTAAACTTAAAACCTATTTCTAAACTAAAAACTAACGGAACTAATTCACTAGTTACTTCACTATTACTGTTTAAAAAACTTCCCTGTAATGTGGCATCATAAAAAGCATATCTTATAGATGGTTTTATAAAAAGAAAAGATTCTTGGGCTCTAAAATAAGAAGTACTTTTATTATTAATATTTGTATTGTAAGCAATAGAATTAGCTAAAGGTTGCAGTGAATTAAATCCTACTCTAACTAAAAAACCAGCAGTAATATTTGTGTAAACTGTCCCAATTTTTCCTGAATTTATCCAAGAAATATCATAATGATTTGAGGTATCTTTTATTAAGAACTTGTTATATTCTGCATTCAAGTTTAAAGCAAGCGCATTTTTAATTTGATGTTTCCAACCAACAGCTTTTGTAAAACCATAGATATCATGAATAAAATTTTGCAACTCTTTTGAAAAAGCATTGGAGCCAATAACCCCTAATTGTAAAGTTGTTTTAAGAGATTGGTTGTTTTTGTATATTCGATGGATACTAACACTACTATACAAATAACCAGCGAAAGGGCGATCGTGATTTTTTATATAAAGAGTAGTTGCTTTTTTTGGTGTGTACATTTCGTGGCCAATTTCCCAAGCGAAAATCTTTTTTTCTAAATTTTCTTTTTTTTCTTTAGATACGTACTTAAAAGATAAAAACATTCCGTTTGTATAATACCGATCATTGTACGTGGAGGTATACAAATCGTTTTCTGTAATAAAACTTATTTCTTTAGAGAATTTCTTTTGTGAATAAATGCCGAATGCACAAAATAAAAATAGAAATAGCACCTTTTTTTTCATAGAAACAAATATAAAATAACTAACTTAAAATCATAGTTTTTTATCGTTGTTTCGAAAAAAATGAATATTTTTAAGTTTCGAAAAAAGAACACATGAGTACAAGCAATATATTTACTGCAGAAGATTTTGAAAATTTAGAAAACAATAAAGAGCTGCTTGCGTTAATCAAAGAGAAAAGCGATTTATATAAAAAAGTGCATAAAACACTATTATATACAGAAGAATTGCGTCTGTTGCAAATAGAATTGGTGAAGTTACAGCGTTACATTTCTAAAGAAAACAAGCGTGTTGCTATTATTTTTGAAGGAAGAGATGCGGCAGGAAAGGGAGGTAATATCCGAAGGTTTATGGAACATCTAAATCCTCGTTCAAGTAAGTTGGTAGCCTTAAACAAGCCTACAACGGTAGAAAAAGGACAATGGTATTTTCAGCGTTATATAAAAGAATTACCCAATCCAGGTGAAATTGTTTTCTTTGATAGGAGCTGGTATAACAGAGCAGTAGTTGAACCTGTAATGGGGTTTTGTACACAAAAACAGTACAAAGAATTTTTAGTGCAAGTGCCAGAATTTGAACATATGATGTATGAAGATGGCGTAATTATTATTAAGTTTTGGTTATCAATATCAAAAGATGAGCAATTAAAAAGATTTGAAGAACGTAAAGAAAATCCTTTAAAACGATGGAAGTTTAGTCCAGTAGATAAAAAAGGACAAACGCTTTGGGACACATATACGCATTATAAGTCAGAAATGTTTTCTAAAACACACACTGCTTACAGTCCCTGGATGATGATAAAAACGAACGACAAGGAAGTTGCAAGACTAGAGGCAATACGGCATGTAATCTCTAAGTTTGATTATGAGGGTAAGGAAGATGCAAAAACTACATTAACACCAGATCCGAACGTTGTAATGCGTTATTATAGATCTAACAGTAATATTGATTAATGTTATGGAGACAAAATTAACAACACAACAATTAAATAAATTAACTACAAAAAAAGGGCTTTTAGCACTTTTGTCTAAAGCTCCCTTAAATATTGAAAGGAGTTTAAGATTTGTAGATTATGAAAGGAAATTAAAAAAGTTACAAGTAGAACTTATTCGTTTACAAACGTGGGCTATTCAAAATAATGAACGTATTATTATTGTTTTTCAAGGAAGAGATGCAGCGGGTAAAGGTGGAGCAATTAGAAGGCTAACAGAGCGTATTAATCCGCGGCATATGAGGATTGTTGCACTACCAAAACCTACAGAGGATGAGCAAACACAATGGTATTTTCAAAGATATGTAGAGCAATTTCCAAAAGCAGGTGAAATCGTTTTTTTTGACAGAAGTTGGTATAATAGAGCAGTAGTAGAGCCTGTTAACGGATTTTGTACTCCAAAGGAATACGATATTTTTATGAACCAAGTAAATGATTTCGAAAAAATGATTTTAGAGTCAGGAACTCATTTAGTAAAAATTTACATGTCTATTTCTAAAAAAGAACAGGCAAAACGATTTGTTGACATAAAAAGTAACCCTTTAAAGCAATGGAAAATGACCAAGCTAGACGAGAAAGCACAGATTTTATGGGAACAGTATACCGGATATAAAAACGCGATGTTCCAGAGAACAAATACTGCAAATTCACCTTGGAAAGTCATAAGAGCAAACAGGAAAACAGAGGCACGTGTAAACGTAATTAATCACGTTTTAAATAGTATTCCCTACGATAAGAATTTAAAAATTTAGTGGATTGCTTTTTGAACTTCATTAAAAATAAAATATACTTCGGCAGCAATTTGTGTATTTGTTTTTAGGTAAGCCTCAACTTGTTCTGTAGTTCCGTCAGAAAACTTTGGATCTACAAAAGGTAAATGAAACCGATCAATTGCAGTTGGTATAAACGGGCAATTTGTGTCGGCATTATTGCACGTTGTAATTGCTATAAATGGCTTTTGATTCGTGAGGTCGTCAAACCTTTTAGAAAAGCCTAAAATTGTTTCTTTACTTCCATTAAAAGAGATTAAATATTTCGGGTTTTGATGAGAGAAATCTACCACTTTAAAATCAAAACCAACAGACTGTAAAGTTTTTACGGTACCTCTATAAAATGCAGTAACTTCTGTTCCACCAGAAAAAGCATGAATGTTTAACTTGAAATAATTTGCGGCATAAAATGCCCAAACTTGGCCTAATTGACTTCTTCTTGAATTATGCGTGCAAATAAAATTTAAGTTCACAACTTTATTTTCAGCAAATTCTTTAACTACTGTTTCAGCAATTTTAAGGAGTATTATTTTCCTGTCTGCATCTAATTTTATTTTTTTTGAAGCGAGTTTAAAGAAGTTTTCAGTAGAAATAGTAGAAGTTTTATTCATATGCTTATTTTTGTAGTAAATTTAAAGGGTTATATTTAAAATTGAATTAAAAGAATGTTAAGAAAGGGTTTCGAAATTGGTAATAAAGTAGCTGTTTTAGATGATGTTTTAAAAGGCGAAGTTACGGCTATTGCGAAAGATTTAATCTCTATTATAACAAAAGACGGAATGACTTTTAATTTTAATGAGAATGAATTGGTTAAAATTGAAACAGATCAATACGAGTTGTCTAAGTTTTCTGACATAAATAACGACTTCTTAAAAGAGAAAATGGCACAAATTAAGCCTAAAAGCAGCCTCTTTAAAAAGCAAAACAAAGAAGTTGTTATGGAAGTAGATTTACATATTAATCAGCTTACGAAGTCTGTAAAAGGGTTGGATAATTATGATATGCTGAACCTTCAATTAGACACCGCAAAAAGAAAGGTTGAATTTGCCATTCAGAAAAGAATTTCTAAAATTGTATTTATTCATGGCGTAGGAGAAGGAGTTTTAAAATCTGAATTACAGTCTCTTTTAAACAAATACCCGGTAAAACATTATGATGCCTCTTTTAAAAACTATGGTTTAGGGGCCACAGAAGTATATATTTATCAAAACACAGTCTCTTAAAATAAACTTATTTTTATAGTATGAATGCTATTTATTTAGACAACGCAGCCACTACGAACATATATAAAGAAGTTATAGAAGTAATGCAAACTTCAATGGCAGCAAACTTTGGGAATCCTTCTTCAACTCACCAGTTTGGTAGAAAAGCAAAAGCTACTGTAGAGACTGCAAGAAAAAATATTGCAAAACACTTTAACGTTTCTGCTGCTGAAATTATTTTTACGGGTAGTGGTACCGAAGCAGATAATTTAATTCTTTACAATGCAGTTTTAAACTTGGGAGTTACTCGGATTATAACCTCAAAAATAGAACATCATGCCGTTTTACATACCTGCGAATTTTTACAGAAAAGTAGAAATATTGTTTTAGAATATGTAAATGTGGATGTGTTCGGAAATATAGATGAACTTCATTTAGCACAACTTTTAAAAGCATCTAAAGAAAAGACATTGGTGAGTCTTATGATGATTAACAATGAAATTGGTAATTTGCTTTCTATGCATACCGTTGCCAATTTGTGCAAATTAAACAAAGCCTTGTTTCACTCAGATACCGTTCAAGCAGTTGGGCACTATGAGCTGGACTTGCAAAAAATAAAAGTAGATTTCATCGTGGCAAGTGCGCATAAATTTCACGGCCCAAAAGGTGTTGGTTTTGCTTTTTTTAGAAAGGGTTTTGGTATTTTGCCAATGCTTCACGGAGGCGATCAAGAAAAAGGAGCTAGATCGAGCACAGAAAGTGTACATGCAATTTTAGGAATGGAGAAAGCGTTAGAAATAGCACACAATGCGCTTCAAAAAGACATCGCTTATGTAGATGGTTTAAAAGTTTTTTTTATTTCGGAGTTGAAAAAGATATCAAAAGACATCCGTTTTAATGGTCTTTCAGGAGACTTAGAAAAAAGTAGTTACACTATTTTAAATGTTCGTTTTCCAGTAAAAAATGACATGCTACTATTTAGTCTAGATATGGCAGGAATTGCTGTCTCTGGAGGTAGCGCATGCCAAAGTGGAAGCAATAAAGGTTCACATGTGCTAGCTGAAATCTTGTTTGATGGCGAAGAAGATAAAACATCTATTCGTTTTTCATTTTCTAAATTCACCCAAAAGGAAGATTTAGAGGTTACTATTTCAAAATTAAAAGGCTTGCTTTAAAAAGTAGCTCTTTGGATAATGCTTTTTATTTTGAATAGCATGAAGTTTGGTTAAGCCTGTAAATGAAACAAACTGTTCTTGAAAAATTTTATTTTTAAATAAAAAAAAACCGAAACTTAAAAGTTTCGGTTTTTTTGTACAACAAAAAGTTATTTCTTTTTTTGTTGTTCTTGTGCTTGTTTCATAGCGCTGTCTATTTTTTGTCTAAACGCACTTTTTTTCTTTTCTGGTTTCTTTTTATTTTCCTCTATTTGAGCATGAATTTTATCTTCATCAATAACATAGTTTTTAATCACTAACATAATTCCAATCGTTAACAAGTTAGAGACAAAATAATATAAACTTAAACTACTTGCATAATTGTTAAAGAAAAACAACATCATAATAGGAGAGAAGTAAATCATGTACTTCATCATTTTACCCATATCTGGCATTCCTTCTTGCGCCGGCGCTTGCATGTTTGCTTGCTGACTCTGATTCATTTTCATATAAAAGAAAATAGCTACAGAAGCTAAAATTGGAAATAAACTTACATGATCTCCATAAAACGGAATCGTAAAAGGCAATTGAAAAATAGTATCATAAGATGATAAATCGGGAGCCCATAAAAAACCTTGTTGTCTTAAAGATATATTTGTTGGAAAAAACTTGAACAAAGCGAAGAATACTGGCATTTGTAACAATGCTGGTATACAACCAGACATCATGCTAACCCCTGCTTTTCGTTGAATGGCCATGGTTTCTTGCTGACGCTTCATTGCATTTTCTTTTCCGGGATATTTCTCATTTAAAGCAGTTAATTCAGGTCTAATTACCTTCATTTTTGCACTAGATAAATAAGATTTATAAACTAAAGGAGACATAATTAAACGAACAACAATCGTCAATAAAATAATTATTAATCCATAGTTTGAAAGGATTCCTTTTAAGAAATTAAAAACAGGATAGAATACAGTTCTGTTTAAGAAACCAAAAATTCCCCAGCCTAAATCTGCTGTTTGATCTAGGTCCGTATCTTCATAGGTTGTCAGTAAATTATAATCACTAGGTCCATAAAACCATTTCATATTATAATTTAATTCTCCGTTAGACAATTCTAAAGGAGTTTTTAGCTCATAACGCTTTGTAAATACAGTATCAATTTCTTCATTTAAAACCAAATCAGTAGAAGTTACAGTGGCGTTATTAAAAGGCGTGTCTGTTAGCAAACTTGAAGAGAAAAAATGTTGTTTGTAAGCGACCCAATCTACATCATTTATAACATCTGAGTTACCAGCATTAAGGTAGTCAACTTCTTCCTCGGATTTGAAATAATAGTATGAATACATGCTGTTTTCGGTCTTCAAACTTTTTTCATGTCTAAAACCATCTAAAGACCAATCTAAATTAATAGGGTTAGATGCGTTTATAACATTGCTCAAACCTTGCGAACGCACAGAGAAATTTACCATATAATCTTTAGGTTTCATTTCATATCTGTATTCTAAAAATTGTGTTTCAGAAACCTTTAATTTCATAGAAACAACTTGGTTGTCTCCATTTTTGGTAATTGTTGGCTGAAAAAATAAATTCTTAGTATTTAAGATTCTATTGTCTGTGGTTCCAAAATTGATGTTAAAAGATGCATTATTATCTTTTATCATATATAAAGGAAGAGAGTCGTAGGTTTTAAAATTTTTAATTAAAGCGGATTTAATTTGTCCACCCTTATTATCAATAGTTAATTTTACAACTTCATTTTCTAGAACAGAAACACCGTTAGAAGCACTAATTGCACTTTGAGCAAAGGCCCCTAATTTATTTTGTAGGTTTATTTGTTTTAAAGAATCGTTTTCAAAAGCAGCTGCAGTAACTGTATTGTTAATGGTTTCTGGTGCATCTGCTACTTTGGAAGTAGTTGTTGTATTAGTTGTTGCGTCTACTTCTGGTTCTTGTGTGCTCATCCACCAGAAAATGATACCTCCTAATAATATCATTCCAATAAAAGAATTGACGTCGAATTTTTTTTGTTCCATTGTGTTTTTTTAAAATGTCTTTTTGTCTTTTTTTACTTCTTATTAGATGTAAAAAGCCACAAATGTAGCAAAACTGTATGTATTTTAGTTGATTTTACTACTGTTATTCTTTCGGTATTTAGTACTTCAAATAGTATTACTAATTTAAAACTTGCTGTTTAAAGTGCTTTCAAAAGTTTTTTGAGAAAGAACTATTAATTCTTATTTGCGATCTTAAGAGCACTAGGCAAGTAATATTATTTTTTAGATTGTTTTAAAGAGGCTTTTATAAAATCTACAAATAAAGGATGCGGTTTTAGCACTGTACTCTTGTATTCAGGATGATATTGCACTCCAACAAACCAAGGATGCGAAGTGATTTCTACAACTTCTACCAAACCAGTTTTTGGGTTAATTCCTGTCGCTTTCATTCCGGCAGCTTCAATTTTAGCTAAATAATCATTGTTAAATTCATAGCGGTGTCTGTGACGTTCGCTAATAAATTCAGATTTATAGGCATTAAATATTTTTGAACCTTTTTTCAATTCACAATCCCATGCACCTAAACGCATAGTTCCACCTTTTTCTGTTACATCTTTTTGGCTTTCCATTAAGTTGATAACAGGATGTTTTGTGCTTTTGTTCATTTCCGTAGAACTTGCATTCTCTAGACCTACTATGTTTCTAGAGTACTCAATAACGGCCATTTGCATTCCTAAACAAATTCCGAAGAAAGGAATATTGTTCTCTCTGGCATATTTTACTGCTCTAATTTTTCCTTCAATCCCTCTATCACCAAAACCAGGAGCTACTAAAATTCCGTTTACACCTTTTAAGTTTTTTTCTGCATTTTTAGGTGTTAAATTCTCTGAATGCACCCAACGTACTTTTACTTTAGTTTCATTCGAAGATCCAGCATGTATAAATGCCTCTGTGATCGATTTGTAAGAATCATGTAATTCTACATATTTACCAATTAAGGCAATTTCTACTTCAGATTTTGGATTTTTATGCTTTCTTAAAAATTCATTCCAAACTTTCAATTCTGGTTCTCCTTTAGAAGATAATTTCAATTTATTTAGAACCACAGTGTCTAAACTTTGCTCTAACATTAGATTTGGTACATCATAAATGGTTTCAGCATCTATAGATTGTATTACGTCTTCTTTCTTTACATTACAGAATAAAGCTAATTTACGTTTGATATCGTCAGAAATCTCATGTTCCGTTCTACACACTAAAATATCAGGACTTACACCACTTTGCATCAACATTTTTACTGAATGTTGTGTAGGTTTTGTTTTTAATTCGCCGGCTGCAGCTAGATAAGGCACTAAAGTTAAATGAATAACAATGGCATTTTCTGAACCTTTTTCCCATAATAATTGACGCACAGACTCCACATAAGGTAAAGATTCTATATCACCAACAGTTCCACCAATTTCTGTAATTACAATATCATAATCGCCAGTTTCACCTAAAAGCTGAATTCTACGTTTTATTTCATCCGTAATATGAGGAATGACTTGAACAGTTTTTCCTAAAAATTCTCCTTTACGTTCTTTATTTATTACAGATTGATAAATTCTACCAGTAGTCACATTATTAGCTTGAGAGGTAGGGATATTTAAATATCGCTCGTAATGACCAAGGTCTAAATCGGTTTCTGCACCATCATCAGTTACATAACATTCTCCGTGTTCATAAGGGTTTAAGGTCCCTGGGTCTATGTTAATATATGGATCTAATTTTTGAATGGTTACTGAAAAGCCTCTTTCTTGCAAGAGTTTAGCTAAAGATGCTGCAATGATTCCTTTTCCAAGTGAAGATGTTACGCCTCCTGTGACAAAAACATATTTAGTGTTGCTCATGGTATTCTTAGGTTTGCACAAAAGTACTAACTCTTTAATTTATCACAAATAAAAAAGACAAAAAAATTTGTAAAATTTGTAGTTTTGTTACACCAAAAAATATTTTTATTTTTTTGCAAATAGAGTGTGTCAAAAATAAAAACAGTTGTATATTTGCCCACGCTTAAAAAGAAATAAAATTCTTAAAGTAACAGAAAGTAATTGAAAAGACATTTTTAAAAACACATATAATGCCAAAAAGAACTTACCAGCCATCAAAGAGAAAGAGAAGAAACAAACACGGTTTCAGAGAAAGAATGGCTTCAGCTAACGGAAGAAAAGTTTTAGCAAGAAGAAGAGCTAAAGGAAGAAAGAAAGTTTCTGTGTCTTCTGAATTTAGACCAAAAAGATAATATAATGATTAACAATTGTTAATAATTAAGGTGTTACTATTTTTAGTAACACCTTTTTTTATACCCAAGGGATAATTATTTTTACAAACTCATAAAACACAACTATTTACCATGCCAAAAAGAAAAGACCTCAATTCTGTTTTAATTATCGGATCTGGGCCAATTGTTATTGGACAAGCATGTGAATTTGATTATTCTGGCTCGCAATCTTTAAGATCTTTAAGAGAAGACGGAATAGAAACAATTCTAATCAACTCTAATCCGGCAACAATTATGACAGATCCATCAATGGCTGATCATATTTATTTGTTGCCTTTGACTACAAAATCTATCATTCAAATTTTAAAAGAGCATCCACAAATTGATGCTGTTTTACCTACAATGGGTGGTCAAACTGCATTAAACCTTTGTATTGAAGCAGATGATAAAGGAATTTGGAAAGATTTTGACGTAAAATTAATTGGTGTAGATATAGACGCTATTAATGTTACCGAAGACAGAGAGCAGTTTAGAGAATTAATGTTGAAAATTGGAGTGCCAATGGCGCCTCAAGCAACAGCAACTTCCTTTTTAAAAGGTAAAGAAATTGCACAAGAATTTGGTTTTCCTTTGGTTATTAGATCTTCCTATACCTTAGGTGGGGCGGGAGCTTCTATTGTGTATAAGCCAGAAGATTTTGATAACTTGTTAAGTTATGGTTTAGAAGCATCGCCAATTCATGAGGTCATGATTGACAAAGCAATGATGGGCTGGAAAGAGTACGAATTAGAATTATTGCGTGATAAAAACGACAATGTTGTAATTATTTGTTCTATTGAAAATATGGATCCTATGGGAATTCATACCGGAGATTCTATAACGGTTGCTCCAGCAATGACACTTTCTGATAAAACATACCAGAAAATGCGAGACATGGCAATTCATATGATGCGTTCTATTGGAGATTTTGAAGGTGGATGTAATGTGCAATTTGCAGTTTCACCAGATGAAAAAGAAGATATTATCGCCATTGAAATCAATCCAAGAGTTTCTCGTTCTTCAGCATTGGCGTCAAAAGCAACAGGATATCCAATTGCAAAAGTAGCAACGAAATTAGCAATAGGATACTCATTAGATGAATTAGAAAACGGAATTACAAAATCTACATCCGCTTTATTTGAGCCAACGTTAGATTATGTGATTGTAAAAATTCCTCGTTGGAATTTTGACAAATTCGAAGGATCAGATAGAACCTTAGGATTGCAAATGAAATCTGTTGGTGAGGTAATGGGAATTGGACGTTGTTTCCAAGAAGCATTGCACAAAGCAACACAGTCTCTAGAAATTAAGAGAAATGGTTTAGGTGCAGATGGAAAAGGCTACACAGATTACACTCAAATTATAGAGAAGTTGACCAATGCAAGTTGGGACCGTGTTTTTGCTATTTATGATGCAATTGCCATTGGAATTCCGTTGAGTAAAATTCACGATATCACAAAAATCGATATGTGGTATTTAAAGCAATATGAAGAATTGTTTCAATTGGAGAAAGAAATTTCTACCTATAAAATTGATACAATTAATAGAGATTTATTGCTCGAGGCAAAACAAAAAGGATACGGAGATAGACAAATAGCACACATGCTACGTTGTCTAGAAAGTGAGGTATATACAAAGCGAGAGGAATTAAAAGTACAACGTGTTTTTAAATTAGTAGATACGTGTGCAGCAGAATTTAAAGCTAAAACACCGTATTACTATTCTACGTTCGAAAATGAAATTGAAACAGCAGATGGAGAAATTATCATTGCAAATGAAAGTATTGTAACGGATAAGAAGAAAATTGTTGTTTTAGGTTCTGGACCGAATAGAATCGGACAAGGGATTGAGTTTGATTACTGCTGTGTGCATGGCGTTTTAGCTGCTGCAGAGTGTGGATATGAAACGATTATGATCAACTGTAATCCTGAAACAGTTTCTACAGATTTTGATACTGCAGATAAATTATATTTTGAACCTGTTTTTTGGGAACATATTTATGATATTATTCGCCATGAAAAACCAGAAGGAGTTATTGTACAATTAGGGGGGCAAACCGCTTTAAAATTAGCTGAAAAACTAACCAAATACGGTATTAAAATTATAGGAACTTCTTTTGAGGCGCTAGATTTAGCCGAAGATAGAGGTAGTTTTTCTACGCTTTTAAAAGATAATAATATTCCATATCCAGATTTTGGAATTGCAGAAACTGCAGATGAAGCTTTGGTTTTAGCAGATGAATTAGATTTTCCTATTTTAGTGAGACCTTCTTATGTCTTAGGAGGACAAGGAATGAAAATCGTGATTAACAAAGAAGAACTTGTTGAGCATGTTGTTGATTTATTAGGAAGAATGCCAGGGAATAAATTGTTATTAGATCACTATTTAGATGGCGCCATAGAGGCAGAAGCAGATGCCATTTGTGATGCGGACGGCAATGTATATATTATCGGAATAATGGAGCATATAGAGCCTTGTGGAATTCATTCTGGAGATTCTAATGCGATGTTACCGGTATTTAATTTAGGAGACTTGGTAATGCAACAAATTAAAGACCATACACATACCATTGCGAGAGAGTTAAAAACGGTTGGGTTGATAAATGTTCAGTTTGCCGTGAAAGACGAACTTGTTTATATTATTGAAGCAAATCCAAGAGCCTCTAGAACAGTGCCTTTTATAGCAAAGGCATACAAAGAGCCGTATGTAAACTATGCAACTAAAGTAATGTTAGGTCACAACAAAGTAACAGATTTTAAATTCAATCCTCAGTTAGAGGGTTATGCAATTAAGCAACCTGTATTTTCTTTTAATAAGTTTCCGAATGTAGACAAGAAACTAGGTC
>JBNMOF010000005.1:0-29491 GCA_051277175.1 Polaribacter sp. | reverse complement strand
CCGGCAGTAGTCCATTGAACGCCTCCCGCTTTAACAACCATTTCATTTCCAAGAGAATCTCGATGTAATTGTTCGCCTTTAAACAACAACGTTATTGGCTCAAAACCTCTGTGTGGATGTGGTCCTAAGTCAAATGGATTATTGAATTCTGAAATTGCATAAGGTCCATAATGATGTAATAATAAAAATGGATCAACATTCTCAATTCCATCTGTTGGAAGAGGCTGTCGCAATTTTATAGGCCCCATATTTACAAACGGACTTGCTACTTTATGTTGTGTCTTTTTAAGCTTTTTCATACGTTATCTTTTGAACTAGTTCTCATAGAAAACTTCAAGAGCATCTCACAAAAAAAGAGGATACTCGAAATATTTTTTTTATATTTTTTTACCTAATTTTATCTAAAAGATTACTTAGAACAAGTGCTTGCTCCTCTGTTATATTATCTAAAAATGATACTTCTTTATTAGCATCTATCGCTGATAATAAATCTAAACCAGGCTTTACAATTTGAACATAAACAACTCTTCTATCGTGCTCACAACGTGCTCTTTCTATTAAATTTTTATCACACAATTTATCCATTAAGCGCGTTGCATTTGGCGCTCTTTCAATCATTCTATCTTTTACGATTTGTACCTTTATCTGACCTTTTGCACCTCGTAAAATTCTTAAAATATTGTATTGCTGCGGAGAAATTCCGTACGGTTTAAAAAATGCGTTCTCCTTGCTATTTAGCCAATTAGACGTGTATTTTATATTGATAAGCGCTTTTAGTTTATTACTTATAAACTTCGAATTGATGTCTTTAGAAATATCTCCCATAACTAGTTTTGAGTATTTACTTAATTAAAAAGCTTAAGCTCTTAGTTTTAAATCTTGCATTATTTTATTAAACTCCTCAGTTGTTGGCGTTAAATAAATTACATCATCAACAAATAAGGTTGGAAATTTCAAAGCACCATTGTATAATTCTTGAGTATGTGCTCTGGCTTCCGCATCTTTAGAAATATCTTTATAAATGTATGGAACGTCTGTGGAGTTTAAAAAATTCTTAAATGCAACAGTATATGCATGTCCTTGTTTTCCGTATAAAGTGATCTTCATTTTTATTAATTTACAGCGTTTTCAAATTTAACTATGTGTTCTTTTAATGATTTTAATAAATCTTTATGTATTATTTCACCTTCCTTAAAGTTGTCGTGAAAGTTAGGAAAAGAGAAAGAAATCAATTCTTTTGCGCCCATTCTCGAAAACTTTTGAGTTCCTGCTTCCAAAACAAATCTTCCGCCCATTTCTCCTGGTGAGGTTGCCATTAATAACAATGGTTTGTCTCTAAAAACAGTTGCTTCAATTCGAGAACTCCAATCAAATATATTTTTAAATGCTGCTGCATAAGAACCATTATGTTCTGCTAATGAAAGAATAAAACCATCATAGGTATCTAACAGTGAACTAAACTTTTTTGCATTTTCTGAAAATCCATTTTTTTCTTCATCTTCACTGTACATTGGCATTTCAAAATCTCTTAAATCGATTACATCAAAAGAGGTGTTTTCTAAATTTTCTGCCGCAAAAGTGGCTAATTTTTTATTGATAGAGGTTGAACTTGTGCTTCCTGCAAATGCTAATATCTTTTTCATATTAAATGCTATTTTAAATAATTTTTGATTCAATTCTTGTTTCTCCTTTTACCATCTTAGCAACCGGACATTTTGCTGCAAAAACGAGCAAGCGTTTTCTTTGATCTTCTGTAATTTCTTTTTCAAATGATATTTCTTCACTTAAGTAAGCACCATTCTCATCTTTAAGTTGAAAAACATGTACTGTTATTTCCCCAACATCCCAATTTCTTCTAGCAGCATACATTCTTAAGGTAATCGAAACACAACCACCAATTGCTGTTAATAAATATTCAACAGGTGTTGGTCCACTATCTAAACCACCCTCAGTAATAGTGGTATCTGTAACAACAACGTGGTCTCGAATCTTTGCCGCTGCTATATAATTTTTAGTAGTTAACACTACTTTTGCATTTGCCATTATTTTATTTATTTTCTAAAGAATAGAATTCTTGAACAAATCGCGATCCAAGTAAACCATGACCTTACTACTTATCAAAACATCTAAAAAAACGCTGTTTAAAACAAAGAATAAAAAGCTGTCTTTTCTATTTTTGGTTGCACTCAAAGGTACACAATAAAACTTTATTTTCCAAGGAAAATACATCCAAGGAAGTATCTTACAAAATAATCACTTACTAATGAATTTTCATTATTTTGTAGTTGTTGAATTTTCTCTGTATTTTCAAACCCTAAATTAGATACAGTGCAAAGCAGAAAGCAGTGTCAATAAAAATATCGCAATTCCATTAAATTAGCGAGTGCACTTTTAAATGATACAACAACATTATTGTTCTTGCATCAACAATTTCTTGGCTTGCAATCATTTTTAAAGCGTTTTCAAATGAAGTTTCTAATACAATTATTTCTTCGTTTTCGGCTGCCAAACCTCCGCCTCTATAAATTTTATCTTCTTCTTTATATTCCGCAATATAAAGATGGACTTGTTCTCTCATTAAACCTGGTGATAAAAAAACAGTGTTTACCTTTTGTGCACTCGAGATACGGTAACCAACCTCTTCTTTTGTTTCTCGAATTACACTTGTTTCTGGCGATTCATTTTCATCAATTGCACCTCCACAAACTTCTATTGAAAAACCATTTTTCACACCTGAAACAAACATCGGCATTCGAAATTGTTTTGAAAGAACTACTTTTTTTGTTCCTGGATTGTACAACAAAACTGCAACTCCATCCCCTTTGCCATATACCTCATGTGTAAGATGGGCTATTTTTCCATTTTTAAAAGTGAAATCAAAACTTACGTGCTCTAAAGTAGCCCAAAAATTAGAAATTACTTTTGAAACTACATTATTGACTCGGTTATTACTCATTATCAACTATTTTTATGGTCTCTACATCTATATTTATTTGACAGATATTCGAATCTACTTTTTCCTTAAAATAAGCACCTCGACTAACTGATACATGCGCTGATGGATGCAAAACTCTAATTTTTAATTTTGTAAAAAACCTTTAGAATTCTATTTCCTGAATGCCCGAAAGATATTAAATTTCGCTTCATAACAGCAATTGGAATACTCACTAAGGTTTTCAAATCAATCTAAATTTGTTGAATTTTAAGTTAAACAAAGTTAGTTACTTAAAAAAGAAATTCATTTTATAAAAAAAACCCCTTTGATTGCTCAAAGAGATTTTTCTAACTAACTCAAACCTTAAAATTTATTAGGCTACTGCAGCAATTTTAATTTTTTTACTTTTAGCGGCTTTGGCTACTCCAAACTGATTTGATGTATTATTTTCTCCGCCAGCTTTCAATGCTTTATCACCTGCAAAAAATGCTTTGTGATCATCACCTAAATCTGAACCTGCCATTCTTTGATGCTTTACACAAGCAACTCCTTTTCTAATTTCTTGTCTTTGTACTCCTTTCACATACGCTAACATTCCTTCTTCACCGAAATAGCCTTCCGTTAAATCATTCATGTGCAGGGCAGTTGTGTGATATGTTGGTAATGTAATTAGATGGTGAAAAATACCTGCCTCTCTTGCGCCATCCTTTTGAAAGGTTTTAATTTTTTGATCCGCTCGATGACATAATTCAGAACCATCATAATGCACATCCATTAAATTATTCCGATCATATGCTGTCATATTTTCTCCTTCAGCCAGCATTTCATCAAACACTTGATTCCGGAAATTCAATGTCCAATTAAAAGACGGTGAATTATTATAGACCAATTTTGCATTTGGCACTACTTCTTTCACCCTGTTTACCATCGCCGCAATTTGCTGAACATTGGGAGTCGGAGTTTCAATCCATAATAAATCTGCCCCATTTTGCAAACTAGTAATACAATCTAACACCACTCTATCTATATTTGTATCCTCTTTAAATTTATACAAACCATTTGACAATCTGATAGGACGCACTAATTTTCCGTCCCTTTTTAATAAAACATCATCTTCCATGGCATCTTTAACATCAATTTCTTCTGCAGCTACAAAAGCTAAATACTGAGATGCTAAATCTCCAGGCTCTTGACTCACTGGTAATTTCTGTGTTAAACCCGCTCCTTCAGAATCGGTTCTTGCAACGATAATTCCGTCATCTACACCCAGCTCTAGGAAAGCATATCTAATTGCGTTTAACTTCGCTATAAAATCTTCATGCGGTACCGTAACTTTTCCGTCTTGATGTCCACATTGTTTCGCATCTGAAACCTGATTTTCAATTTGAATTGCACAGGCACCTGCTTCAATCATCTTTTTAGTTAGTAAATATGTTGCTTCTTCATTCCCGAAACCCGCGTCGATGTCTGCAATAATAGGCACGATATGTGTTTCGAAATTATCTATTTGATCTTGTATCTTTTCTCCATTTTCTAATCTTTTGAATAAATCATTCAATTCAATGGCATCAGCTTGACGTAAGAAGTCGTAAATTTCTGAAATAAGGCTCGGAACTGCAGTTTTTTCGTGCATTGACTGATCTGGTAAAGGCCCAAATTCTGAACGCAATGCAGCAACCATCCAACCAGATAAATACAAATACCTTTTACTCGTAGTTTTGTGATGTTTTTTCACAGCAATCATTTTTTGCTGTGCAACAAAACCATGCCAACAACCTAAAGACTGTGTATAGTTCGAGGCATCTGCGTCATATTCTGCCATGTCTTTTCTCATGATAGCTGCCGTATATTTAGCAATATCTAAACCTGTTTTAAAGCGGTTTTGAGTGACCATTCTTGCAGCACTTTCAGCATTTATAGCATTCCAAGAATTGCCATATTTTGCTTTCAAGTTTCTCACAGTTTCTAAAGCAGAACTATACTTGCTTTGTGCTAAATTTTTCATAATTTCGTTGTTTAATTGTTAGGGTTATTCCAAATTTTAATGATTCCGTCTCGCACACTATTGCCGTAGTTGCGAGACACTTTTTTTTATATATGTTTGTAAGCCGAAAGTGTTAAGAACTCTTTGTAGTCCTTTGATAAAACCAATTGGTCAAACAACTCAATTGCTAAATTGAATTTTCCATCCATAAAATTACGCTCGCCGACAAGACTTTTGATTTTTTCTAACTCCTCTTTCTTTAATTGTTGATACATTTCTTCATTGAAAATATTTTGATTTTCAAGTTGAATACTTTTATGCAACCAAAGCCAAACTTGCGTTCTAGAAATTTCTGCGGTTGCTGCGTCTTCCATTAAGTTATAGATGGCAGCAGCTCCATTTCCTCGCAGCCAACTTTCTATATATAAAATACCTACGTTTATATTTTTCCGAATTCCTTCTTCAGTAACCGAACCTTTTGGCATTTCAACTAAAGCTGCTTCAGAAGCTAGTACATCTAATCTTAAGTTATGAATTTGATTTTTAGTAGTCATGTTTTTATTAAATACATCCATCGCTACAGCAACCAATCCAGGATGTGCCACCCAAGTTCCATCATGTCCATTTCTAACTTCTAATTCTTTGTCTGCTATTACTTTTGCAAATGCCGCATTATTTGCTTTCTCATCGTTTTTAATTGGTATTTGCGCCGCCATACCACCCATTGCATGTACCTTTCTTTTATGACATTTTTGAATTACCAATAAAGAATAGGCACTCATAAAAGGAGAACTCATGGTTACTTGATCTCTGTTTGGAACCATGAAGTTTTCATGGTTTTTAAATTTTTTGATATATGAAAAAATATAATCCCAACGACCACAGTTTAAGCCAGCCATATGATTTCTTAATTCATAAATAATTTCATCTAATTGAAAACTAGCTGTAATTGTCTCTACTAAAACAGTTGCTTTAATTGTTTTTTGAGGAATTGATAGATAATCTTGAGAGAAAACAAAGACATCATTCCATAAACGTGCTTCTAAATAATGCTCTAATTTTGGTAGGTAAAAATACGTTGCAGAACCTTGTGCTTGCAATGTTTTAATATTGTGAAAAAAGAACAATCCAAAATCTACAAAAGAACCAGACATTTCTTCTTGACCCACTAAAAAATGTTTCTCATTTAAATGCAGTCCTCTTGGACGCACTAATAAAGTTGCCGTGTCCTTATTAAGGGTATAATTTTTATCTTTTTTCTCATTGTAGAATGAAATGCTCTTATTAATTGCATCTCGCAAATTCACTTGGCCCTCTAAATTATTTGAAATATATGGCGAATTACTATCTTCAAAATCTGCCATGAAAGTTTTAGCACCAGAATTTAGCGCATTGATCACCATTTTTCTATCTACAGGACCCGTAATTTCAACTCTTCTATCTAATAAATCTTCTGGCAGCGGCGCACACACCCAATCGGAAGTTCTAATATTTTTTGTTTCGTCTGGAAAAGAAGGGAAATTTCCTGCATCAAAATATGCTTGTTCAATTTCTCTGTCTGCAAGTAATTTTAGTCTACGTTCGTTAAATTTATCATGCAATGCGAATAAAAACTGATTCGCTTCACTTGTTAAAATATCTTGGTAATCCTCAACTTTAAATCCTTTAAAATCAATTACTTTGGCACTAATACTTTCTTGCATACTTCGATTGTTTTAATTACTACACTGCAATAGTAATAATAATACTTGACCTCTGCAAGCGAACGTTCGCTAAATATGTAAAAAACTTTTTTATAACTAGATTCGCTAAATATTCCTATATTTGAATTTATGATGATAGAAGACGAATATATCCGCTTAATTTTTGGTTTAAAATTGAAGCAAATAAGAACAGAAAAAAAATTATCTCTTTTTGGATTGGCAAAATTAACAGGCTTGTCCAAGTCCTATTTAAATGAAATTGAAAAAGGAAAAAAACACCCAAAAACAGATAAAATCCTCATTCTTTCAGAAAAACTAGAGACCCCTTATGATGATTTAGTCTCCTTAAAACTTGATAAAAATTTGGCGCCTATTGGTGAAATTTTACAATCCAAAATTTTAAAAGAAATTCCATTAGAGCTTTTCGGTATTAAAGAAAATAACTTGATTGATATTGTGGCAAATGCACCTGCAAAAGTAAATGCATTCATTAGTACCATCATTAAAATTGCACAAAATTACAATTTGTCTAGAGAGAGTTTCTTTTTAGCTTCCCTACGCTCTTACCAAGAAGCACACAGTAATTATTTCGAAGAAATTGAAAACGATGCAGAAAGGTTTGCAAAATCCTATCATTTAGATTTGTCCAAAAGAATTAAATCGTCTGATTTAAAGGATATTTTAATTGAAGAATTCGGGTACACAATTGACGACAAAGAGCTCTCTAAACATGACAATCTTGACGAATTAAGAAATATATTCATTCCTAAAAAAAACACATTATTAATAGACAGCAACATTTCCGAAGCACAAAAAACATTTATTTACGCAAAAGAATTGGCCTATAACTTTTTAGCTATAAAGGATCGATTGTATACTTTTCCCTGGATAAAATTCGAAAATTTTGATCAAGTTTTAAATAATTTTATTGCTTCTTATTTTGCTGGTGCTTTAATAATTTCAAGAAAATCATTGACAGAAAAATTGACCAATTTTTTCTCTTTAGAAGAATGGAAACCGTTGGAATTGCATAAAATAATTAAATACTACAATTGTTCTCAAGAAACATTTTACCAGCGACTCACCACGATTTTACCGAAATACTTCAATATAAAAAACTTATTTTTCTTGCGTTTTACGCACAGGGAAAACCATTTTGAATATCGCCTAAATAAAGAATTACATATAACACAGCAACAAGCACCTCGAGCAAACAGAAATAACGAACATTATTGCAGACGCTGGGTTTCGATTAAAACAATTCAAGACTTAGAAAAAACATCAAAATACAGACCTACTTTTGGTGCACAAATATCGTCTTATATAGATCAGAAGAATGAATATTTAGTCTTATCATCTGCCACAAAAGATCCTTTTAAAAAGGACATCAACAGAAGCGTAAGCATTGGCATGCTATTATCACCACATTTAAAAAAGAAGCTAAATTTCTTAAAAGAAAATACGTTTCCAAAAAAAATAGTTGGCATCACCTGTGAAACTTGCGCTGTTAAAAACTGCGCAGAGAGAGCTGCAGCTCCCTTAAGACTCGAGAAAAAAGAAAAATATACTGAAATTGCCAATACAGTGGCGCATATTATGAACTCTTACCGCTAAAATTCTTATTTTAGCAACTGAAAAAAACAAAAAATTTCATGGATTTAAACTTCAATAAAAACGAAGATCATAATAAACTTTTAGCCTCTGACTTGCGCAAACGTTTTGTAAAAGTAAAATTAGGTGGTGGTCAAAAGAGAATCGACAAACACCATGAGAAAGGGAAGATGACGGCTCGTGAAAGAATCGATTATTTATTAGATGCAAAATCAAAATCTATAGAAATTGGCGCATTTGCAGGTGAAAACATGTACGCAGAACACGGCGGCTGCCCTTCTGGAGGTGTGGTTGTGAAAATAGGATATATCAAAGGAAAACAATGTATTGTCGTTGCAAACGATGCTACTGTAAAAGCAGGTGCTTGGTTTCCTATAACCGGGAAAAAGAATTTGCGTGCACAAGAAATATCTATAGAAAATAAATTACCCATTATATATTTGGTTGATTCTGCAGGAGTATATTTACCAATGCAAGACGAAATATTTCCTGACAAAGAACATTTCGGACGTATTTTTAGAAACAACGCAATTATGAGTAGCATGGGAATTACACAAATTTCTGCGGTTATGGGAAGTTGTGTTGCTGGCGGTGCGTACTTACCTATCATGAGCGATGAAGCAATCATTGTAGATAAAACAGCAAGTATTTTTCTTGCGGGTAGTTATTTAGTCAAAGCAGCAATTGGCGAATCTATAGACAACGAAACTTTAGGTGGTGCCACAACACACTGTGAAATTTCTGGAGTGATCGATTACAAAGCAAAAGATGACAAAGATGCGCTTGATAAAATAAAATTTATTGTTGATAAAATTGGGGATTATGACAAAGCTGGTTTTAGTAAAACCGAATCTTTTCCGCCAAAAGAAAAAGAAGATGATATTTTTGGAATTCTACCAAAAGAAAGAAATGCTCAATATGATATGCTAGAAATCATAAAGCGTTTGGTAGACAACTCTGAATTTGAACAATATAAAGAAGGATACGGAAAAACCATTATAACCGGATATGCACGAATTGACGGTTGGGCAGTTGGTATTGTTGCCAATCAAAGAAAGTTGGTAAAAACTAAAAAAGGAGAAATGCAATTTGGTGGCGTTATCTACAATGATTCCGCAGATAAGTCTACACGCTTTATAGCGAATTGCAATCAGAAAAAAATTCCATTAGTTTTCTTGCAAGATGTTACTGGCTTTATGGTTGGTAGTAAATCTGAACACGGAGGCATTATCAAAGATGGTGCAAAAATGGTGAACGCAGTTAGTAATTCTGTAGTTCCTAAATTTACAATTATTATTGGAAATTCTTATGGAGCTGGAAATTATGCAATGTGTGGTAAAGCGTATGATCCAAGATTAATTGTTGCATGGCCTTCGGCTGAATTGGCAGTGATGAGTGGTAATTCTGCAGCTAAAGTTTTGCTTCAAATAGAAACGGCTTCTCTTAAAAAGCGTGGCGAGGAAATTACACCTGAAAAAGAAGCCGAATTATTTGACAAGATAAAATCGCGGTATGACGAACAAATATCTCCATATTATGCAGCAGCAAGAATCTGGACAGATGCAGTCATCAATCCATTAGACACAAGAACATGGATTTCTATGGGAATTGAGGCCGCAAACCATGCTCCTATTGAGAAGCAATTTAACATGGGTGTTTTACAAGTTTAATACATATGAAAAATATTTTATTTATTACAATATTACTTTCGGCAATAAACTTAAGTGCACAGTTTGGTTATAGTAAGGCAAAAGTTTATTTTAATGACGGTTCCATAAAAACTGGCTTTGGTAAAACTATTTTTCTAAATAATGAAAAAATAAAATTTAAAGTCAACAAAAAGGACAAAGCTTTAGAGATGGGCTTTAAGGAGGTTGATAAGTTTATCTTAGACGGCGACGAATATGACTATAAAATTATAAAAGGAGAGAAAGCCATTCAGTTTTTCAAAGTAAAACAAAGAGGTAAAGTAAGTTTGTATTATTCCATAAAAACAAATAATAGTGCTCCAATGGGGGGCATGAATATGGGCGGTATTGGCTTTTCTGTTGGCTTTTCCACTTCAAGTGAAGTGTATTATATTGCTAAAAATGATGATGATCAAATAATAAAACTTTTTAATTTATTCGGGACGTCAAAAAAGATATTTAAAAAAATTGTTCCACTTTTTTTTAGTGATTGCCCAGAACTTCTAGACAGGATTGATTCTAAGGAATACAGAAAAAGAGATATTGTCGAGATTGTAAATTTCTATAATTATAAATGCAAATAAAAAACCTGAACAATACGATATTGTTCAAAATAATTATAAAAACCATTGATATCTAAATAAATATTTAATGACTAATATTCCAATTAGTCATTTTTTTATGCCTTATTTTTGTATTATAATAACATAAAGCATGAGTAAAGCTATTTATATTGCTACCGTAGAATCTGACAGTGGTAAATCTTTAATATCATTAGGTTTGTTAAGAATGATGTTAACCAAATCTGCTAAAGTTGGTTATTTTAGACCTATCATAAATGAATTTGACAGCGACGGTTACGATGAACATACTAAAACAGCTATTAATTTCTTTAATTTAGAGATTGACTACAAAGATTCCTTTGCTTACAAACAGCGTGAAGTTGTAGAACTTTTAAGCGAAGGGAAAGAAGCTGAAGTCATTCATAATGTAATTGAAAAATATAAAAAAATAGAGGCAAACTATGATTATGTGCTCGTTGAAGGCTCGGATTTTTCTGGTGAAGTAGGTTTAACAGAATTGGATGTAAATCTAATGATTGCCAAAAATTTAAATATCCCTGCTTTAATTGTGGGTTCTGGAAACGGAAAGAAAAAGAAAGATTTCGTCAATACCATGCAGCTTACTTACAATTCTTTCATCAATAAAGAAGTAGATGTTATTGGAATTGTTGCAAATAAGATTGAAGAAGATGAGGTAGATTATATTCGTCAAGAACTCACTAAAAGTTTTCCAGAAAAACTACAAATAGACATCATTCCAAAAATAGATTTTTTAGCTTTTCCAACAGTTAAAGAAGTTGCACAAGCGCTAAAAGGAAATGTTTTATTCGGAGAACAATTTTTAGACAATGCCATCGGAAGCTATAGTACAGGTGCCATGCAACTAAGAAATTATTTAACTCGGATAAAAGAAAATGCCTTGGTAATTACTCCAGGAGATAGAGCAGATATTATTTTAGGTGCATTACAAGCGAATGCCTCTAAAAATTATCCGAAAATTGCAGGAATTATTTTAACAGGAACTTTAATTCCAGAGGAATCTATTTTGAAGTTGATAGAAGGCGTACAATCGACAGTTCCTATTATTTCTGTGGATGGTGGCACTTTTGGAGTCACAAATAAAATTGGTGCTGTACAATCTAAAATTTATTCGACCCACAATAAAAAAATATTACTATCATTAGACACTTTTGACAAATATGTAAATGCAGAAGGCCTTACAAATATTTTGACGTCCTATCAATCACAAAGATTAACACCAAGTATGTTTCAATATAATTTACTGCAAAAAGCACGAATTATTAAGAAACACATCGTGTTGCCTGAAGGTGAGGATGAACGCATTCTTAAAGCTGCGGCACGCTTACAGTTACTCGATATTGTTGATTTAACTTTATTGGGAGATCGAAATACAATTCAGTTAAAATGCGATCAAATTGGTTTACAGATAGATTTAGATGCTTTAAATATTCTAAATCCTGAAAATTCCATTCATAATAAAAATTTTGCAAACACACTTTTCGAAGCAAGAAAACAAAAAGGAATGTCCGAGACCACTGCGATGGACTTAGTGCATGATGTGTCCTATTTTGGAACGCTAATGATTCTTAACGGTTTAGCTGACGGAATGGTATCAGGCGCAATTCATACCACCATGCACACGATAAAACCAGCGTTACAATTGATAAAAACAAAACCTGGAGTTACCGTGGTGTCCTCTGTATTTTTTATGTGTTTATCTGATAGAGTCTCTGTAATGGGAGACTGTGCTGTAAACCCAAATCCAAATGCAGAACAACTTTCTGAAATTGCCATTTCCTCTGCAGCATCTGCTGAAGCTTTTGGAATTGAAGCAAAAGTTGCCATGCTGTCTTATTCTTCGGGAAGCTCTGGAAAAGGGGAAGAGGTAGAGAAAGTAAGAAAAGCGACTGCATTGGCTAAAGAAAAAAGACCAAATTTAAAAATTGAAGGTCCCATACAATATGATGCAGCTGTAGACATGTCTGTTGCCAAAACAAAAATGCCAGATTCTGAAGTTGCGGGTCAAGCCTCTGTTTTAATTTTCCCGGATTTAAACACAGGAAACAACACTTATAAAGCCATTCAGCGAGAAACGGGTGCATTAGCTATCGGACCAATGTTACAAGGCTTAAATAAGCCCGTAAACGATTTAAGCAGAGGTTGCACTGTAGATGATATTTTTAACACCGTTTTATTAACAGCAATTCAAGCAAACCAGGAATAATATGAATATTTTAGTTTTAAACGCTGGCTCTTCTTCACTGAAATATCAGCTCATCGAAATGCCAAGTCAAACTGTAAAATGTGTTGGTTTGATTGAAAAAATCGGAACAGAACAAGCTGTTTTTTCACATGAAAAAAATGGAATAAAAAAGACTAAAAAACTATCAATTCTAAACCATACTGTTGGCCTAAAAAAAATTACAGAAACATTATTAGATGCAAAAACTGGAGTTATCCATACTGTTGACGAAATTAAAGCCGTTGGACATAGAGTGGTTCACGGCGGAAGTAAATTTAGCAAAACGGTAGTAGTAGACAAAGAGGTTAAAAAAAGTATTCGAGCGTTATTTGATTTAGCCCCCTTGCACAACCCCTTAAATTTAGCAGGAATAGAAATTGCTGAAACTATTTTTACGTCTTCAAAACAGATCGCTGTTTTCGATACCGCCTTTCATCAAACAATGCCAAAAATTGCCTATCAATACGCTATAAAAAATTCATTTTTAAAAACACATAAAATTAGAGCTTACGGTTTTCATGGCACAAGTCATAAATATGTTTCAGAAAAAGCAATTGAATATATAGGTAAAAAATCTAAAAACATAATTAGCATTCACCTAGGTAATGGATGCAGTATGTCTGCAATTCAAGGAGGAAAAAGCATTGAAAACTCTATGGGATTTGCTCCCATGAATGGTTTAATTATGGGAACTCGCTCAGGAGATATCGATCCCTCGGTTATTTTCTACTTAATGAATACACTGGACAAGACTAAAAAAGAAGTTTATCATTTATTAAACCAAGAATCTGGAATGCAGGGTTTAACAGGTTATTCAGATTTAAGAGAAATCTCAGAGAAAGCTGAAAACGGAAATGAAGCATGTAAAAACGCCTTGAATTTAGCTGGGTATCGAATTCGAAAATTTATAGGATCTTACACCGCTGTTTTAAACGGGTTAGATGCCATTATCTTTACTGCAGGAATTGGTGAAAACTCTGCATTAATGAGAGAACTAGCTTGTGAAAACTTGACCTTTTTAGGAATTGAGTTAGATTTAGAAAAAAACAATGAACATTCTAAAGAAATTAGAGAAATTCAGTCTTCAACTTCTAAAGTAAAAATACTAATAGTACCAACGAATGAAGAAATTGAGATTGCAAAACAGTCTTATCAACTTATAAAATAGATTGTTTTTAAAAAGAATGACAAAAAAAAGCCACAAACTTAAGAATTTTAATTCTTTGAATTTGTAGCTAAAATTTAAAGTACTCTTATTATCTCTTAATCATTCTTTTTGTTACAAAACCAGCATCCTCACTTTGTATTTTTAACAAATACACGCCTTTTGCTAAATTTTCTATATTAATTTTACTTTCTGTTGATGTTAAAACTTTTTTCCCAAGAAGATTAAATACATCAATTTTATGTATTGTACCATTTTTGATGCTAACATTTACAACATCAGTTGCAGGAGTTGGGTATACTTTTATAGCTGCTAAATTAAAACTGGGAATACTTGCAGTCGATTCCCCATAATTATAAGTTGTCCTGCTATCTACAGAAGTAGTCGTAAGAATTTTATTAACGATTCCGTTTACCTCAAATAAATAATCAATACCATTTTTATCTTTAAAAGGATGTGCAAAATCTGCCATTAACTGCGAAGTATCAAACGTATTTATCTCTTCACTTTCTAAAGTGAAAGTTCCATTATCATTATAAAATCTTTTTATTGTTAAAGCATTTCCATTTGCATCATACGAATATTCCTCTTTTTCCTCAACCAACCAAGTTGCTCCATCAAAACTTTCAGAGCTACTTAAAATAACCCTATTCTGTGCATCATAAGAATTCACCAATCTAACAGCTGTAACCCAACCCTCTTCCCAAATATCAATTACCGTAGAGCTTACAGTGCCGTTATCATTGTAATTTATCGCCACCTTAGATGAATCTTCACCAATAATCCAACCTACTCCATCCCACTCAGAACTAATCCCCGAAACGATGATTCCATTGTCATATTCTAGCGCGACTTTCTGATCATTTACCCAGTTAGAATTTAAATAAACTTGATCCAAAAATTGAGTTATCTCCCCTTCCGAATTATACGTATTTGTGGTTCTATCTTTCATTTCTAAAGTTGCTCCGTTAAATTCTTGATAAAGTTCTACTACAACCTTATTACCTTCATTATAGGTATAGGTATCTACTTCACTCTTTACCCATTGAGAAGTTGCACCGCTCCAATTCAGCGTTGTTTCTTCGGTTAAATTATTAATTTCATCGTAAATAAACGCTACTTTATCCACAGGCACCCAAGTGGTTCCATCAAAAAATTCAGACACACTCGAGGTAAGCTTATCTTGCCCAAAAAAAGTAGTTGCACATAAAGTAAAGAGCAAAAAAGTAATTTTATTCATAACGTATTTATTTTTAGATTTTTAGATCTTTCAAACCAAATATAAAGAAATAAAATTAAATGGTTATGTAAGTTCTAAAAAGTCGTTTTTTATGAATAGAATTAAACAACACATACTTCTTTTACAAAAAAATGCCAACAACATATAAAAGTTTTGTTTTTTTGGCAGATTTATTTTAAATAAAATTAAAATAGGTGCGTATTCTTGATAAAAGCTGGTAATTGGTGTATTTTAAAAAATCCTTATTCAAAAAAACTATGAAACAACTTACTATTTTTTACATTTGCTTACAGTTACATAAAATTAAAAAAAACAATCATTAGAAATGGGTAGAGCATTCGAACTAAGAAAAGGACGCAAAATGAAACGTTGGTCAGCAATGGCAAAAACCTTTACCAGAATTGGTAAAGACATTGTAATGGCCATTAAAGATGGTGGTCCAAATCCTGATTCAAATTCGAGATTAAGAGCCGTTATGCAAAATGCAAAGGCAGCTAACATGCCTAAAGAGAATGTAGAGCGTGCCATTAAGAAAGCAACTGACAAGGACACGGCTGACTATAAAGAAGTATTATTTGAAGGCTACGCACCACATGGAATAGCACTTCTTTTAGAAACGGCTACTGACAATAATAATCGAACAGTTGCAAATGTTAGATCTGCATTTAATAAATGTGATGGAAATTTAGGAACCTCTGGCTCTGTTGTTTTTATGTTTGATCATGTGTGTACTTTCACTATTAAAAAAGAAGACATTACCATTGACCTAGAGGAATTGGAATTAGAGTTGATTGAATTTGAAGTTGAAGAAGTTTTTGATGACGAAGAAGGAATTATTATTTATGCTCCTTTTGAGCAATTTGGTACCATTCAAGCCTTCTTTGAAGAGAACACTGTTGAAATTTTATCTTCTGGATTTGAAAGAATTCCAACAACCACGACCAAACTTTCTGAAGCGCAACAAGCAGACGTAGAAAAACTTTTAGAGAAGCTAGAAGAAGACGATGATGTACAAAACGTATATCACTCTATGGAAATGTAGAAGTGAACTTAATTAAATCCAATGTTTTTTTGCGTTGGATTTTTTTTGTCTCCGTTTCTGCGAAACTATCAATAAAGTGAATTTCTTTGGGGATTTCGAACTTAGAAAATAGCTTTGAGTCCTTCATTTCACTATTGAGTTGATCTGTTACCTTGATAGACTTGTCTCCCGCAGACTCGATAAGCAACACTAACTTTTCGCCTAACTTTTCGTCTTTAATACCAGCTACAAAAAAACGTTGCCTGATAATTTTAGACAAATCTGCTTCTATTTTCTCTGGATATAATTTTATCCCACCAGAATTTATAACATTGTCAAATCTTCCTAACCACTCGAATTGAGTATCAGAAATTAAAGCCACAACATCATTTGTGAAAATAACTCTATCGGAAATACTTGTGTTTTTTATCACCAAACAATTTCTTTCATCTTTATAAATTGTTGTGTTTGGTAAAATTTTATAGAATGCTTTATGAAGCGATTTCTTTGCAGTAGTACCTTTTAGTAACCCAAAATTATTTAACTTTTTTACAGCAATGTGCGTAATGGTTTCCGTCATACCATAGGTAGCAAAAACCTCTGTGGTAACCTCTTGTAGTTTTTTTTGTAAACTATTAGACACTGCACCCCCACCAACAATCAATTTTTTAATTTGATGCAATTTATCAATCGAGTTTTCTACCTGTAATGGAACCATTGCAGAAAAATCATAACTTGTTAAGTGCTGTTTTAAAGGATTCGAACTTGATGAAATAACGTCTAAATGCCAACCTAAAGTAAGGGCTCTAACTAGCATCATTTTGCCCGCTATATATTCAATTGGCAAACATAATAAAGCAGTTGTTTTCTCTTTCAACTTAAAAAAATTGCCAGTTGCTACTGCAGAATTTTGAAGCTGCTTTTTTTGTAATTTAATTACTTTTGGTATTCCCGTAGAGCCTGAAGTATGCACAATAACATAGTTCTTTTCAGAAAACCACTCTTGTAAAAAATGATGAATTTTATCCGAATACTTCGCTGTATAAGTTAACAACTCATAGACAGTTGCAAATGAAGTGCCGTTTAACTTAAAATCTTTATGAAAATTGTGAAACTCCATTTTTATCTAAATAGTATTGTTATCTTTTAAACTTTATGGTTTTATAATTTTACCTGTTAGTTTTTCCTTCCAATTTGTCCAGCCATATTTCTTAGAAAATAAAAACAACATTATCGGATACAGAATAAAAACAGGCACAAACATTTCCCAAGTCACAGAAGGGTTTGAAGTATCTATATACAAAGCATCTGTTTGAAAAACAGTCCAATCTGTAGTTATAAAAAATGCTGCAGTAATATTATTAACTGCATGCAGCCCCAAAGCAATTTCAGTACCTTCATCCATCAAGGTTACAATCCCATAAAACAAACCAGTACCAATATAAAAAACCATGGCTATTTGTCCCAATTTTGCAACCTCAGGATTTGCGCCATGCAACAACCCAAAAACAACAGAAGTTATCAATAAAGGAACCCACCTATTTTTAGCTAAAATACCAATTCCCTGCATAAAATACCCTCTAAAAAGAAGCTCTTCTAAACTTGTCTGAAAAGGGATAAACAAAAATGAAATAGCCACTAAAATAAAAAATGGTGTGGCATTAAAGTTCCATGTAAAATTTTCCGGAGCCAATAAAATTCCTGCATAAGACATTACGACTGCTAAGATACCCCAAACAAGAAAACCATAAAAAAAGCGGTTCCAATCAATTTTAGCTCTACTAGTTACTAAGGAAGTAATGGATCTATGATGAATATATTTAACTCCAATAAAAAGAAAAATTAACCCTACTAAGAAAGTTAAAATCATAAGAAAAAGTAAGAAATTTTTATCTAACCCAGCCGTCATAAAGTTATCTTCTGCAAATTTCGAAAATTGATTTAAATCTTTAGATTTTGCCGCTACAGCCATAACCAAAGGCACTACGCCTAAAACTTGCCACCCAAAAAAAACGATTATAATCGTAAATAACCAATGATACCATTCGTTTTTTCCTTTATAGGCTTGTTGTATAAAATTCATATTTTATTATAAGTTAAAGTTCCAAATATTGGAATTATTGTATTGAAGTGTTCCGTTTTTAACTTCTAGTGGACTCTCAAAATTGTTGGTATACAAACTACCGGTTCCCAAACCCTGAGGCAATCCGTTCCCTAAAGTATGTGTAAATTGAGCAATTGCACTCAACCCAACATTGCTCTCCAAAGCAGAAGTAATCCACCACTTACTATTTTTGCTTTCTATGCTATCAATCCATTCTTTACTTCCACGAAAACCACCTATCAGACTTGGTTTTAGTATGATAAATTGAGGATTTACAGTTTCTATAATCCGCTTTTTTTCATCCAAAGAAAACACACCAATTAGCTCTTCATCTAATGCAATTGGTACTGGAGAATTTTCGCATAGAAAAGCCATTTCTTGCAATTGCCCTTGTTGTATGGGCTGTTCTATCGAATGTATGTCTAATTCTGAGAGTGTTTTTAATTTTTCTAAAGCTTTTTTAGGCTTAAAAGCACCATTTGCATCTACCCTTAGTTCTATCTCTTTAGATGAGAATTCTTTTCTTATCGATTTTAACAACCGTACTTCTGCATCAAAATCAATAGCACCAATTTTCATTTTTAGACAAGAAAAACCGATATTCAATTTTTCCTCAATTTGAGCCTTCATAAACTGCTGATCTCCCATCCAGACCAAACCATTTATTGGAATTGCCTGTCTTCCTTTTGTAAATTCAGACGGAAATAACTCAAATTGATGGTTGCCTTGTAAAGATAAAAAAGCCTGTTCTAGACCGAATTGAATGGATGGAAAAGCAAAGAATTCCTCCAATAAAAAAGGCAAACCTAAGTCTATGTTCTTGCAAGCCCAACTTAGTTTTTCTTTATAATTAGGAACATCATCGATACTTAAACCTCTAAACAATCCTGTCTCTCCAATCCCAGTTTTACCGTTTTCTTCTAAAATAATAAACCACGTTTCTTTCGTTCTTAAAACCCCGCGAGAGGTTCCACTTGGGTTTTTAAAGTTAAGAATGTACTTTTTATATGTTGCTTTTATCAACTTGAAATGTATTTATTTTTTTTCTAAAAAAATCTTAAAATTGTTCAGATAAGACTGATCTTGTGCTTTAAAAGTACCTTTAAAATATGGAAACATGCACGCCATTAGAAAAGATTCGCTTTGACAACTCGCATTCAAAGTGATTGTTGTGACTCCGTTTTCTTCTGTAAAGAGATAATCGTCTTTCTTTAACATATTCTCTGCATCAAAAAATAACGTCACCTTTTCATTTGGAACATATGCCATAATCTTCTCTGTCATTGCTATCTCTTGGCCTTGATTTAATACCACAACGTTATAAACACTTCCAATGATTCCTGTATTTTGATTAACTGCTTTCACCGACTTAATCTCTGGAATCCAGTTTTTAACACTGTCAATTTTCATGAAGTTATTAAAAACAGTTGCCACAGGCTTCTCTATGGAAACCTTTGCTGTATACCTCGTTTCTTTTATGACAATACCGGTCACTAAAAAAGCAAAAACTAAGATGGAAATAATGATTAAAATTACTTTAATTGTCTTCATGTATAAATTTTAAAAAAGTTGTCCAATTCCAAATAGAATAGCAAACAAGAAAGTACTCAAAGCTACTTTTTTTAATTCACTATCTAATTCTGCCGGAATTTTATTTTTTGATACTGTTATCATATTTTTAATCAATGGAATAAAAGCGACTAAAAATATAAATTGATAAATAGACCTAAAGTCTAAAACTATGTAAAGCAGCGCTGAAATAAGCGCTAATAAATAGAGAAAATAATGATATATTTTAGCATTATTTAATCCTAATTTTACGACTAAGGTATTTTTATTATTCTTTTTATCTTCATCTCTGTCTCGTAAATTATTTAGATTTAAAACTGCTGTACTCAATAATCCTACAGAAATTGCCGGAAAAAATATTTTTAAATCGAGCACTTTTGTGAACAAAACATAACTTCCAACTACGCTTAGCAATCCAAAAAAAAGAAACACAAAAAGATCACCAAAACCACTATAACCATATGCAGATGTACCCATCGTATATTTCATGGCTGCTACGATCGAAGCAATTCCCAGACCCAAAAACAAAATAGAAAACCCAAAACTTTCGCTTCCAAAAGCAACATATATTAGTAGCAATGCAATTGTTAATGTAACCACAATAGTACATAGCATTGCTAATTTCATTTGCTTTGGTGTAATTGCACCAGATGCTACCATTCTTGCTTCTCCAATTCTATTTTTGTCCGAGCCTTTTATTCCGTCGCCATAATCATTTGCAAAGTTAGATAACACTTGAAAACCAATTGTAGTTAAGATTGCAAGCCAAAAAATTGAAGACTCCCAAATTGAAGACTGAATATTGGTTTCTGATAAATTATTTACAAATTGATTTCCTAAATAGCTTCCAAGAATAATCCCGGAAACAGATAAGGGGAGCGTTCTTAAACGTGCTGCTTTTACATAACTTTTTACATCCATGACTTCTGACTAGTTTCTACTTTAAATAGTGTATAATTATATAATTGTTGCGCTTTTTCAATTGAAATGCAAGGTATTTTAATTTTTCCAGATGCTGTTTGAAGTACGATATCTGCAACATTTTTTTTCGCCTGAAAAATAGTTTGCTTTAACGCTATATTTTGAACCTTAAAAAAAGGAACATACGTTTTGTGGGTTTCTATAGTTCCTTGAGCAACCAACAACAAATCATTATTGAAAAGGTAGTACCTTTTTCTGAATTTTAATTCAATAAAAAAGATGGTAATAGGAATTATAAAAATATTTCCTAAGAAAAGGAGAGGATTGTTCGTTAACCCTAAAACTATGCCATTTGCTAAGAAAACGAAAATAACGGCTCTAAAATACAGTCTAATCTTAAAATAAAAATCTGGAAAATTTTTATCAAAGCCTTCCAAACTTTCATTGGGAAAAAGCAAGTCTTTAATTGCTGAAATCTGAGTTTCTTTGCAGCCAACAATCTTGATAACTTTATCTTGTTTCTTTTTTACTTTTCCACTGATTGCCTGTTTAAAAGTAATAAAAGAAATGCCTAATTTTTTCTTTATAGGATTGTCTGAAATTGTAATATGCTGTACCTTATCTTTCTTTAAAATAACAGAATTCTTAGTTGTTAACCCTTGATAGATTTCTAAAGCATTATTCTTGACAAAAACAGTTAAATTAAAATGTCTTAAGACTACTCGCACCACAGAACTTAAAACCGCTATAATTGTTAAAAAAATAAGTAATCCAGCAATTATAATCACACTATTTTCTAATGCCGATGTATTTTCAGAAATATAATTGTCTAATAAATTTTGTTTCCCTAAACTTTCAAATAGCTCGCTAATTTGTTGAAAAAAACCGATTAAAACGGCAACTAAAAGCAATAAACTTTGCAAATGGTTCTCAGTAAGGCTCACTTTAATCAACTCCAATAAACCCACTTTTAGCAATGGTTTTTCTACTGTTTCGATTGTGGATTCAGCAACGCCCTTATCAAAAATAGTAACCGCTTTTTTTAATGCACTCGCCTCTTCAAATGACAAAGCTTTGATTGAAATTTCTGCTTTACTAGAGCCCGCTGTTTCAATATTTAATTCATGTACATTGATTATTTGCTGAATAATATTTTGCCTAAAATTAATGTTCTGTATTCTATCAAAAGGAATCGAAGTGTTTGTTTTTTTAATGATTCCCCTCTTTAATATAAAATGCTGACTTTCTATTTTAAATTGGAAATTCTTGAAGATTAGGAAGGCTCTAATTAAGAAAAAAACAAATAAAGCAGCAACTCCCATATAAATATAAAAAAGTGTACTTTCTGACATCTTAGAAAATTTTTGAATAAAAAGAAAAAGGAGAATCCAAAAAGCTCTAAGAGCCTTATATAAAATATTTAGATAAATTACAAGAATTCCTTTTTTAGACTGCCTTTTAAATTGGCTAAAATTTCCTGGATTACCCATCTATTTTATTGCTGATGAATTCTTTTATTTGTGTTGCTTCTTGTTTTAAAAGTCCACTAATTTTTAAATCGTCACTACTATCACCAGCAGTAAAAACACTCAACGAAACCAGACCTAAAAATCGAGAAATAGGCCCTTCATCAATTTCCACATGTTGTATTCTGTTAAAAGGTACTGTTGTTATACTTCTAAATAAAACACCTTTTTTATAGGAGATATCTTTCTCTCGAACAACATATCTTCTTTTTTTAAATTCTATTGTCTTTATGAGAAGCGTAAAAACAAAACATAAGGTAAAAGTTAAATAAATCCAAATTGTGTTTTCAATAAGTTTAAAAAGCCCCTTATAATCTCCTAAACATATTACTAAAAATAACACTAAAAATGCTACAAAAGTATTTATTAAGATAACCTTTAAATACTGATTTTCAATTGATTTAAAATCAACTTTAGTAATGTCAGGAAAAGAGGTAACTGCAATATTTTTAAAAGCGTCTGTCATAAAACCTAATATTGTAAAGCTTTTGTTATTGATATTGGAGTATCATTTAACAAAGCTTGCACAAATGCACCTTTATAGTTTTTAATTAGCTGATTTCTTTTCACGCGAGACTCTTTGTATGTTTCAAAAGCCCCAACTCTATATTTTAGTAGTGCGTCTTCTTTAAAAATATTTATATTTTCTAGCGTTGTTAACGTCTTATTCGCTTTTTTTAAAGCGGCTATTTGAACGGTGAAGATTAATTTATCTTCTGCTACTTCCTCTTTTTGAACAGGAACTACAGTTACCTCTATAGGAGCTTCTCTAACAGGAACTTCTTTTTTCTCGTTTTTAGCACATGAAAAAAATACAATACAAAATAATATTAAAAATTTAGTTTTCATCTTATAAATTATTAGCTTCTGCAATTAACTCTGCAATATCTTTTACAATAACCTCTGATTCTTTTTCTTTGAATTTAATACCGTCTGTCATCATTGTGTTGCAGTATGGGCAACCTGTTGCAATAATATCTGGCTTTGTTTCTAAAGCCTCTTCTGTTCTTAATATATTTATTTCTTTGTCTCCTGCCTCTGCATCTTTAAACATTTGTGCACCACCAGCACCACAGCACAAAGCAGTTCTTTTATTACGTGTCATTTCTGTTAAATTAACACCCAATCTTCTAATTAAATCTCTTGGAGATTCGTACACATCATTTCCTCTTCCTAAATAACACGGATCATGAAAGGTTACTCTTTTTCCTTTAAGTGTGGTTTCATCTATCTTTAACCGTCCTTCAGAAATTAAATTTTGTATGAACTGTGTATGGTGAAAAACCTCATACTTCCCTCCTAAACTAGGATATTCATTTTTCAGAGTATTGAATGAATGTGGATCACAAGTAACAATTTTCTTTATTTCATAACCATTCAAAACTTCAATATTCATCATTGCTTGCATCTGAAACAAAAACTCATTTCCTGATCTTTTTGCAGCATCTCCTGTAGATGATTCTTCAATTCCTAGTACTGCAAAATCTACCTTTGCTTGGTGTAAAACTTTTACAAATGCTCTAGATATTTTTTTTGCTCTATCATCATAACTACCTGCAGCACCAACCCAAAACAACACTTCTGGTTGTTTTCCTTGAGCCATCATATCTGCCATTGTTGGTACATTCATAATTGATATTTGTTTATTTATTTGTGTAATTATTTGTTTACAATAAAATATTGTTGGCCTATTATGAATTCATATGGGTTAAATAAACTGACAAATACTGTCAGAAATTCCTTATAGACTACTCTTCATTTGCCCAGTTTAATCTATCCTGTTGGTTGTATTGCCAAGGTGCACCGTTATTTTCGACGTTTGTCATCATTGCATTCAATTCTTGTGGCGCCGCACTTTCTTCCATCACCAAATACCTTCTCATATCCATAATAATAGAAAGTGGATCTATATTTACAGGACATTCTTCTACACAAGCATTACAACTTGTACAAGCCCAAAGCTCTTCAGGAGAAATATAATCGTTTAATAATTGTTTGCCATCATCTTTAAAAGTTCCTCCATTTACATCAATATTTCTACCAACTTCTTCCAGACGATCTCTTGTATCCATCATAATTTTACGAGGAGATAATTTTTTACCCGTTAAACTCGCAGGGCAAGCTGAAGTGCAACGCCCGCATTCTGTACAGGTATATGCATTTAATAGTTGCACCCAATTTAAATCTGCAACATCAGATGCCCCAAATTTCTCTGGCACTTCCTCTTCTACTCCCTCGGCAGGAGCTGCATAAGGGTCTGCATCTGGATCCATCATTAATTTCACTTCGCTCGTAACTGATTCTAAATTATTAAATTGTCCTTTGGGGTTTAAATTTGCAAAAAACGTATTTGGAAAGGCCAATAGAATATGCAAATGTTTTGAATAAAAAAGATAATTTAAGAAAATTAAAATTCCTACAATATGAATCCACCAAGCAGTTCTCTCTATGGCATGCACTCCTTGAACAGAAAAACCATCAAATAGCGGCGCAATAAACTGACTTATTGGATTACCAATACCTGCTTCTTGAAATGGAGTATCTGTGGCGTTCATGACTATAAAAAGTGTCATTAAAACCATTTCAAAATAAAGAATGATGTTCCCATCCATCTTTGGCCAACCTTTCATTTCTGAGCTTAAAAAGCGTTTGACATTTGCGACATTCCTGCGCGTCCAAAAAAGAATAACAGCCACAAAAACTAATGCTGCTAAAATCTCGAAAGTTCCGATTAAAAAAGCATAAAAAGAGTTTCCGATAAATCCTTGAAAGATTCTATGAGTTCCCAATAAACCATCAATAATAATTTCTAAAACTTCAATATTTATGATCACAAAACCAACGTAAACTATCACATGTAAAAAACCTGAGAAAGGTCTTCTCACCATTTTAGATTGCCCTAAAGCGATCTTCATCATGTTTTTCCAACGTTCTGGTTTATTACTCGTTCTATCGATGTCTTTTCCTAAATTTATATTTCTAAAAATTTTACGAATGTTCATCACAAAAAAGCTGATACCAACGATTAATATGATTGCAAAAAGAATGTTTGGTAAATATTGCATTTAAATAGTGCTAATGATTATAAATTATTTTTTCATTTCGGCTCCGTAAGGTTCTGGACTTTTACCAAAGATAGAGAAATGGATGTATCTTTTTGGATTTAGCTTTATGTCTCTTAGTAATTCTTCTAACTCCCTAGTGGCAGCTTCTAAGTTGTCATACATTCTTTTATCGTTGATCAGTTTACCAACGGTGCCCTCCCCTTCATTTATTTTCTTAGACATTTCATTAAAATTACTCACAGCTTCTTCTGCTTTATTTATAATTTTCTTAAGGTCTATCGTGGTTATACTATCTGAAACCTTACTAAAGTTTTCTGTAATATTCTTGGTGTTTTCTAATGTGAGTTTTAAGTTTTCTTGACTTTCTACAACCATCAAATTTACAGACTGAATAGTTTTTCTGATATCTGCTATTGCTCCCGATAAATTAGAAACAGAAGTATTAATTCCATTAATCGTTTTAGTATTCAAAATTTCATTTACGCCACTAAATAAAGTATCTGCTCTTACAATTACTCTTTCAATTTTCTGTTGCAGCGGGTTTAGTCTTTCACCAATAGAAGTAAATAAACTTTCTTCTATTTTACCTTCAAGAAAATCTCCAGAAACGGCTATACCTCCCTCATAACTGGGTATTACAGCTAAATTAGAACCACTTAAAGGACTCGGAGAATAGATTTTAACAATACTTTTTTTAGAAAACTCAAAATTGTTATCTACAATAAAGGTAACTATTAATTGCCCTCTCTTTTCTTTGCTTGTATCAAACTCTATATTGTCTACTTTACCAACCTTTAAACCGTTAATAGTAACCGCACTAGAATTCGTGAGTCCTCCAATTTCAACATATTCAACTTTAAAAACACGGGAACCACCATCTAATATATTTTGCCCTTTAAGGAAATTAAATCCCCAAATAGAAATGACAATAATAATTACTGCAATAATTCCTGTTTTTAATTCTTTGGACATATTTAAAAGTTTTATACAAAATTACTAATAATTTTCGTTAAGAAACGTTTATTTTACTGCATTTTTAAGGCTTCTTGTACCGCTATTTTTTTACCATCTTTAAAGGCTTTGATAAAAGCTGTTTTATACCCTTTAGCTTTCGCCTTTTTTAGTGCTTCTTTTACAGACTTAAAAGAGGCATTTTTGCCGTAATAATATTTATAAAAATCACCTACTAGCACTCTTTCTACGTTTTTTAAACCTTTAAAATTATAAGATTTTGTAGCTATTTTATTTTTCCCTGAGGCAATTTGTACTTTAAACTCAATTTCATTTAAAGATAAAACATTATTGACATTTTGTATAACCGTATTTAATTTTAAATTTTTAATGTACAAATAAATTGCATCTGCTATTTCATTGGCCATTTTTATTTGACCATTGTTAGAATTTAAAAAATTACCTTCATTCTTATTCGTTAAAAACCCTAACTCTACCAAAACACTTGGCATTATGGTTTCTCTTAATACTTGAAAATTATCTTGTTTTACTTTTCTATTATTCCTTTTCAGTTTGTACGTAAAGTTATTCTGAATTAAGCTTGCAATGGTTAAACTTTTGTCTAAATTTTCTTCTTGTAACAGTGACAAACCAATCACAGATTCTGCAGAGTTAGGATCAAAACCTTTATATTTATCTCTAAAATTTTCTTCTAACAGAATCACTGCATTTTCTCTTTTGGCTATTTCTAAATTTTTCTTATTCCCTCTCAAACCTAAAACAAATGTACCGGCTCCAAAAGCATTTGAAGTATGAGAATCACAATGAATAGAAACAAATAAATCTGCTTTTGCATGATTTGCAATGTCTCCTCTTTTCCATAAATCTATAAACACATCGGTCTTTCTAGTAAAGAGCACTTTAATATCTTCATATTTTTTCAACCTCTCACCAACTTTTAAAGCAACTTTTAATGCAATGCGTTTCTCTTTAAAGCCGTTTCCTAAGTTCCCAGGATCTTTACCTCCATGGCCGGCATCTAAAACAACTATATACTCCTTTTGAGCATGGATTGAGAGCGCATTACCTATGCAGATAGAGAGTAAAATAAAAAGAATTTTACCTTTGATAATATTTTTGTGGTTTTGTTGGGATTGCATCAATAAAATTTAACTAATTTTGATTTCTTAAATTTGGTGCTTCAAAGAATACACCATATTTTTACTCACATACAAAAATAGTATTAAAAGCATTGCAAACAAACCTATCATATATACTTTTATTTTGCTGCTTTTTTTTTACAAAGCTAGGTTTTTCTCAAGATATAAAACCTATTAAAAAAATAGTAGTTCCTTTATTGAAAAGGGATACGGTTCTATTAAAAGAAACAAATACTATTAACTCCTTCAAAAAAGACACGTTATTTTTTAAGCAAAAAGATACAATTTCTTTAGATTCATTGAAACAAAAAGAAACAATCGAAGATATTATTACGCATGTTGCAAAAGATTATACCATACAAAATGCTAAAAATAAAACGGTAACGCTCTATAATGAAGCAAATATTACTTACACAGATATAGATCTGAAAGCAGGTATTATTATTGTTGATTATATTAAAAACACACTTTTTGCAAAAGGAATTATAGACAGCACTGGTTACACGCAACGCCCAATATTTAAACAAGGTAGTGAAGAGTCTGAGCAAGACTCTATTGTGTATAATTTTAAATCTAAAAGAGCTTTAATTTATGGTTTAAAAACAAAACAAGGCGAAATGTTTACGTTTGGAAAAAAAACCAAAAGAGTAAATGATTCTACTATTTATGTAAGAGATATCAAATTTACAACTTCAGAAAAGTTAGATTATTATATCGGAACTAGCAAAGCTAAAATCATTCCCGGAAAAAAAATAATTGTGGGTGGTAGTCAGTTATATCTTGCCGACGTTCCAACTCCTATCTATTTACCTTTCGCATATTTTCCAATAACTCAAACAAGTGTTTCTGGATTTCTAATTCCTACTTTTGATACTGGAAGTAGTGCCAGAGGTATTGGTTTTCAAAACGGTGGATATTATTTTGCTATTAATGATTATGTAGATTTAGGAATTACTGGAGACGTATATTCTAATGGAAGTTGGGGATTTCGAGCAAACTCAAATTATAAGAGAAGATACCGTTTTAATGGATCTGTTAATTTTAGTTTCGAAAATAACATTAACGGTATTCGCGGTTTTGATGATTTTAATAAAACCAATCGTTTTAACCTGAGATGGTCCCATAATCAGGACACGAAAGCAAGTCCTAATTCTCGATTTACAGCATCTGTAAACTTAGGTAGTAGCAAATTTTTTAGAGAATCTCAAAATCAATTTAATATTGCACAAACGCAAAACAACAGTCTTAATTCTTCTGTAAACTATAGTAAAACTTTTGTTGGCACGCCATTTAACTTAAATGTTACTGCGCAACATCAACAAAACACCAATACAGAAAAAATTACAATGACCCTGCCTGCTTTGACTTTAAATATGAATAGAGTGTATCCGTTTGCAGGAAAAGGTGGTGTGAAAAAGAATCCAATTCAGAAAATGGGTTTCAATTACACCTTAGATAGTAAGTATTTAATTAATACGACTGATGATGATTTTTTAACAGCCAAAATGTTTGAAACTGCAAGAGCTGGTATGCAACATAGAACGGGTACAAATACAAATTTTAAGGCTTTTAAATACTTTACGGTTTCACCAAGCGTAAATTATGAAGAAACCTGGCAGTTTGATTATATCCAAAAAGATTATGACATTACGGATAACGTAATTGTAACAGATACCTTAAGAGGTTTTAAAAGCTATAGAGAATATAACGCTGGAGCAAGTTTGTCTACCAATATTTATGGTACGTTCAATTTTAAGAAAGGGCGATTAAAAGGAATAAGACACACCATTAGACCTTCTATTTCTTATTCTTACAGACCCGATTTTAAAGATAAATATTTAAAGCAAGTTCAAACAAGTAATGACCCAAGTGACTTAAAGGATTATACTGTTTTTGACCAAGGTATTTATGGGGGGCCGTCTTCTGGCTTAAGCAATGCTATTGGCATCTCATTAAACAATGTTTTAGAGGCTAAAGTGGCTCCTAAAGATCCTGACAGTGATGAAGAAGATGAAAAAATAA
>JBNMOF010000004.1:0-32238 GCA_051277175.1 Polaribacter sp. | reverse complement strand
GATACCGATGAATCTAAAATCAGAAATCGTTTTAACGAGTACCATACAAAAACAGCTATTTTAAAGGATTATTTTGAAACTCAAAATAAATACTACGGAGTAAACGGTGTGGGTTCAGTTGAAGAAATTACACAAAGAATTTCAAAAGTATTTGATACTTTATAAATCGTTTAATTATTAAAACGTGTAGGCGTTATTAAGTAAAAACAATTACACAATTTAACAATTACACAATTACACAACAATTATGACTGAAGGAAATTTTGTCGATTACATAAAAGTGTACGCAACTTCTGGAAAAGGAGGACAAGGTTCTGTGCATTTACACAGAGAAAAATACATTACCAAAGGTGGTCCAGATGGTGGAGATGGCGGACGTGGAGGTCACATTATTTTACGTGGAGATAAAAATATGTGGACCTTATTTCACCTAAAATTTAAACGTCACTTTAGAGCTGAAGGCGGAGGTGCTGGTAGTAAAAGTAGAAGTACAGGTAAAGATGCAGAAGATGTTTTTGTTGATGTGCCATTAGGTACCATTATTAGAGATGCGGATACTGATGAAGTATTGCATGAAATTACAGAGAATGGCAAAGAAGTAATTTTATTACCCGGTGGAAAAGGTGGCCTTGGAAATTGGAATTTCAAATCTTCTACAAACCAAACCCCTAGATATGCCCAACCAGGTATAGATGGTCTAGATGGTTGGTTTAGAATTGAATTAAAACTACTAGCAGATGTAGGTTTGGTGGGTTTCCCAAATGCAGGAAAATCTACTTTACTATCTGTGTTAACGTCTGCAAAACCAAAAATTGCAGATTATGCTTTTACAACACTAAAACCAAACTTAGGGATTGTAGAACATAGAAATCAACAAACTTTTGTAATTGCAGATATTCCTGGAATTATTGAAGGCGCTGCAGACGGAAAAGGTCTAGGACACCGTTTTTTACGTCATATTGAACGTAATTCTACACTTTTATTCTTGATTCCTGCAGATAGTGACGATATCAATAAAGAGTACGCTATTTTATTGAATGAACTAAAGCAACACAATCCAGAATTATTAGATAAGACGCGTTTGTTAGCGATATCTAAGACAGACATGTTAGACGACGAATTAAAGGAAGAAATTAAAGCAGACCTCCCAAAAGGGGTTGAGGCATTGTTTATTTCTTCCATTGAAGAAACGGGTTTACAAGAACTAAAAGACAAACTTTGGGCAATGCTAAACTAAGCAACGTTGTTGTAATTTATAGATAACAAACATTCTAAAATTGATTTCAGAAGATGTTCTAATAAAAGAACTCAAACAGATGCTGTTTGAGTTTTTTTTATTCTTTTAACTGAATAAATATAGGCAGTCTGTATTTAGTAGTTACGGGAATTCCTCTTTTAATTGCGGGATACATATTGGGAACTCTAGCTATAGAAAGTCTTAAAATACTGTCTAATTTTGGCAATTGAATTTTCATGTTTTGCGATGATTCAATAGTTTCTAAAATAATTTTTCCTTTTGAATTGATCAGCAAATCAACGTGCACCGTCTCTGAAATTGAATTTTTGATACTAAATTCGTACTTCTTAAGCGTTGCTCCTATTTTTTGATGAATTGTAGTTCTAAAACAAGCAGACTTTTTTTGTTTGTCTATAATGGAATCACATTCTTTAAATGAAGGTGAAGTGTCTACGGAAGAAAAATTAACAATCGTGTCTAATACTTGGGTGTTATTATTTTTTAAAAATGATAGTTTATCACAAGAAGTGATCAAAAGAAATAATAGTAAAAAAAAAGAAACTCGTAAAAACATCATGCTATTTAAAACGTGAATTTACTGTTTTTTTGTTAACTTTTATTTTAAACTTTCTCCTCGTAAAAAATACTCCTTTTTAATCTCTTTTATTCTACTTCTTACGAAAGCAGCTATGTCTTCGTCTGCACCATTAAAAGTTTCAAGATATTGTATATAATGCTTGTAAGCAATCTTCTTCTCTTTGTAATAATCATCCGAGATTTTTGCTAATTGATACAAAGCGCTGTCGTTAGCTCTATTCTCTTTAAAAGCCTGCTCAAAAGCTTTCATAGCGCGCCTAGGATTCCTCGTTTTATTATACATCATTCCCAAACCATAATATTCTTCGTCTCTATCTTCTTGTCCTTTATAAGTAGCAACCGTATAGTTAATCATAGCAGCTTTGTAGTCTTTCTCTTTCATCGCAATATGACCCAAATATGTATTTGCCTTGTAATCTTCTGAATCTATATAAGACAACTTTTTAAAATATTTCTTTGACGTATCTAAACTGTCTAAATTGTAATATACCTTTCCTAATACATTTGTGATGTAAGTATCTTTTTTGTGTAACGAATCAATATTTAGTAAAAATGGCAATGTTTCTTTATACTTTTTATCTTTAAAGAGTTGGTTTATTTTCAATTGATTCAATTCAAAATGATTGGGTGAAAGCAATAACCCCTTATCGACAAATAATTGCGTGGAATCTATATCTTTTAATTTTTTGAAGCTTTTAGCCAATATTGTAATCGACTTTAGGTGCAATGTATCCTTTTCGAAAGTATCTATAAAACTATTAATCATAAGGTCTCTTTGTCCTTTTAACGAAAAAGCCAGACCCAAATGATATGAATAATTTGCATTTGCTGCATCCATCTGAATTAAATATTTAAAAATAGTAGCCCCTTTTTCAGCGTTTCTTTGAATCAGATACAACTTCCCTAATTGATATTGCAAAACCAAGTTCAATGAATCTTTTGACAAAATTTCTTCATAAATTAAAATTGCTTTTTTTGATTGCTTTAATCGACGGTAATTTTTCGCTAATTTTAATTTGGCTTTTTCATCATCTTTAATAGTGATGGCCTTCTCTAAAAATTCAACTGTCTTTTTATAATTATCTATAGATTCGTAAATAACTGCCTTTTTAAAATTTGATAAAAATGTAGGCTGCTTTGCATCCAATTCCTTTAAAGCTAATTTGTATCTGCCTTTCTCGAATAAACTATCTATCGCAGAAAAAGTCGAGGTTTGCGCCCCGACTTTTACAATTACAAATAGCAATACGATTAAAATCCTCTCTTTCATTTTACTCATTTTAATCTACGATGAGTATAAACGGAATTGTATAGCTTACACCGATTTTGACTCCGTCTTGCTGACCAGGCATCATTTTGGGTAAAGAACGCATAACTCTTAATGCTTCTTCTTTAATTTCTGAGTGTGGAGCTCTAACTTTAATACCAACAACATCTCCGTTTACATCCACTTTAAACCCTATAAATACTCTTTTCTTACCAGCTGACAAACCTAAACCATTTGGCAACCTTGCATCGAAGTTTCTAGAAAAATGTTTTTGAACCATTTTAGAAAAACAGTCTTTGTCACCAGAACTGCAACCGGGAAACGTTGGCGCAGTTTCTATTTTAAGAAAGTTGACATCTTCTGAATTTATGTTCTCTTTTTCAATTCTCTCAACAACTTTATCCTCTTCTATCACTATAATGACATACATACTTCTACCATTTGACATTTTATACAGAGGGAAGCTGATATTCTCCAAGCTACTTTCCGAAAATCCTGAATCTTCTTTTAATTTTCCTTTCGATCTGCTAACTAATAAATCATACTCCTCTCTTTCCTGAATTGATAAATCCTTGAGAGAAATCTCTTCACCTTTAATTGGATTTTGAAAACCAACAAAGGAGTCTAAATATGTTTCTTGTTCACCTTTCATACTTTTAAGTGCTCCATCCTTATTAAAATAAAACGTTTGAAGTTCTTTTTCACCTGTTATTTCTTTAGAACTGTTCTCAGAACAAGAAGTATAAAATAGCATGCTTAGTAATACAGGAATCAATACCAAATACTTCAACTGATTCATTTTCTTTGATTGTTTTTTCTTCATCATAATAATTCTTTTTTTAATTAAGGTTTGTGTATAAAACTGATTGATAAACGCAATGTTTTCAACCTGAAAAAAGTTGGATAGCAATTGATTGATGTAATTTTCTTTAGGTGATGCTTTTGTAGCAACCGCATCAGAAATATATTCATGTACCAAAGTGATTCTTTTTTGATAAATAAAAATCATTGGATTAAACCACATGACAATTTTTAAAAACTCGAAGAATAACAAATCGAAAGAATGCTTTTGTCTGCTATGCACTAATTCATGGGCAATAATGTGTTCCTTTTGAGCAGTTGGAATTTCTTCTCCTAAAAATATATAACTAAAAAATGAAAATGCCTTGGTTTGCTTCGGAATTAAAACCAATGTATATCCGTCTTTTTTAACGCGTTTATAAGATCTTTTTAACTTATCGATTTGTAAAATTTTCACAATAAATAAAAGACTAAAAATAACAACGCCTATTCCGAATAAGAGGTGTAAATAGTTTACAGATTGGTACCAAGCCATTTCTTGAATTATATTTTCTGGAGACAACATAATTTCAGGCAAATACAGTATAAACTCTTGCGGAACTGCTTTTTGAAACGTGGGTATTTTTATAAACGGAATTAAAAAAGACAAGATTGGTGTACTTAATAAATACCACCTGTTTTTAGTGAAAAAAGTTTCTTTACTTAGAAAGAAATCATAAATAACCAAGAACAAAACTTGAAATAAAACAACTTGAATTATATAGTTTATCATAATTTATTTTTGCTTTTTTACATTAACAACTGAAAGGGAGTTACTCCCTACTTTCCCTCCTTATTCACTTCCCTTAAAATTGATTCCAATTCTGCAACATCCATTTTATTTTCTTTGACGAAAAAAGAAACCATGCTTTTAAAAGATCCGTCAAAATAGCCATTCATTAATTTATGTAAACGCTGGTTACTATACGTTTCTTTTTCTATTATTGGATGGTATACAAAACCTCTACCGATGGGCTTATGACCTACAAATTCTTTGTTTTCTAAAATTCTAATAATGGTAGAAACCGTATTATATGCTGGTTTTGGCGCTGGTAACTTGGCTATTACATCCTTTACAGATGCTTCCTGTAAATCCCATAATACTTGCATTATCTGTTCTTCTGCTTTTGTTAATTGTTTGCTCATAATTTCAACTAAGGTTTTAGTTTAATAACACAAATATAACTAATTATTTAGTTTAAACTAATATTTTAGTTGTATTTATTCTAACAAAGGTTTTGTACTTTTGTCTGAGTATAAGAAATAACTATGGATGTTTTTTTATTAATTATTGGTTTTCTAATGGTTCTTTTAGGGATTTTAGGTTCTTTCTTACCTATTCTACCAGGGCCATTAACAGGCTGGTTGGGTTTATTAATTATACATTTCACTTCCGTAATTCCAATGAATTATATGTTCTTAGGAATCACCTTTGGCGTTGCCATAATCATTTGGATACTAGATTACATAATTCCTGCTTTGGGTACCAAACATTTTGGGGGAAGTAAGTATGGCATTTACGGGACTACTATTGGTTTACTGATAGGCTTGTTATCTCCAATTCCTTTTGGTATTTTAATAGGCGCTTTTTTAGGTGCATTCATTGGAGAACTCCTCTTTGACAGTAAAGACACAAACAGAGCACTTAAAGCTTCTTTTGGTTCTTTTATTGGATTATTAGCTTCGGCAACGATTAAGTTTTCAATCGCTTTTGTGTATGTTCTTTTATTCTTGATGAAGTTTTGGGAATACAAAGCGAAGTTTTTGTAGTTTCTAAGCTATGCTTGCCTCGCATAATAAAGAAGTATCTATTACCCTAAATGAAGTATCTCTAAGTTCTATTTGGAAATAGCCCTATTACTCGCGATAACGGCGCAATTAAAATTATGAAGTCTTCAAAATTTTTGAAATTTTAAGTAAAATTGCAAATAAAATTCGCCTTACTTCTAATAGTGGTTTCGGCTCTTTTTTTATTCTTTTTTCAAAATAAAAAAAGCAAGTGCGAAAAGTACTTCATAGCTTCAGAAGAACTAAAACACGCTGTTTGATGTCTTTAAGAAAATAATAAACAAAAAAAAAGCGTCCCATTTAAGGGAAGCTTTCCATTGGTTAACAAAACCACGACACTTTTTATAAAGTGCCAAACAACACAACTAAATACTACTTCAACAAAAAGCAGCGAGCAAAGATACAACGAATTAATACATTTGAAGCAACTTATTAATATTTTATCTAATTCTGTAATTGCCAAATTATTGAAAGATTGTATCTTTGGTTTCTTTAAAAATTTATCATTAATATATTATAAAATGCAATTATCAGAACAAGAACTTGTACGAAGAGAAAAGCTAGTAAAATTGAGGGATTTGGGTATCAATCCGTATCCTGCAGATTTATTTCCTGTAGATTCTAACTCAAAAGAAATAAAAGAAAACTTTGTAGCAGGTAAACAGGTGGTTATTGCAGGCCGTTTAATGGCAATAAATATTCAAGGGAAAGCTTCTTTTAGCCAATTGCAAGACGGTAATGGTAGAATTCAACTTTATTTTAATAGGGATGAAATTTGTGCCGGAGAGGATAAATCTTTATATAATAATGTTTTTAAGAAATTATTAGATTTAGGTGATTTTATTGGCATAACGGGCACCCTCTTTACCACACAAGTAGGTGAAAAGACAGTACTGGTTAAAGAGTTTAAATTGCTTTCTAAAGCATTAAAACCTTTACCTATGCCAAAAGTAAAAGATGGTATTACGTATGATGCCTTTACAGATCCTGAAATGCGTTTCAGACAACGGTATGCAGATTTAGTAGTAAATCCGCATGTGAAAGAAGTGTTTATTAAAAGAACAAAATTGTTTAACGCAATGCGTTCCTTCTTTAATGATGCTGGGTATTTTGAAGTTGAAACTCCTGTTTTACAACCAATTCCTGGAGGCGCAGCAGCAAGACCTTTTACAACACATCATAATTCTTTAGACATTCCATTATACATGAGAATTGCGAACGAATTGTATCTAAAAAGATTAATTGTTGGTGGTTTTGATGGCGTATATGAATTCTCGAAGAACTTTAGAAATGAAGGAATGGACAGAACGCACAATCCAGAATTTACAGCCATGGAAATCTATGTTTCATACAAAGATTACAACTGGATGATGGATTTTGCTGAGCAGTTACTAGAACATTGTGCAATTGCTGTAAACGGAACTTCTGAAGCTACGTTTGGTGAACATAAAATAGACTTTAAGGCACCGTATGCAAGAGTTACGATGGCCGATTCTATCAAACATTTTACTGGTTTTGACATTACTGGAAAAACAGAAGATGAGATTAGAGTTGCGGCAAAATCAATGAACATCGAGGTGAATGCAACGATGGGGAAAGGAAAATTAATTGATGAAATTTTTGGTGAAAAATGTGAAGGAAATTACATTCAGCCAACTTTTATTACAGATTATCCGAAAGAAATGTCTCCACTTTGTAAAGAGCACAGAGAAAATCCTGAATTGACAGAACGTTTTGAATTAATGGTTTGTGGAAAAGAAATTGCAAATGCATATTCTGAATTAAACGACCCAATTGATCAACGTGAACGTTTTGAACATCAGCTAAAATTAGCGCAAAAAGGAGATGATGAAGCTACCGAGTTTATAGATGAAGATTTCTTACGTGCATTAGAATATGGTATGCCGCCAACTTCTGGAATGGGAATTGGAATGGACCGTTTGATTATGTTTTTAACAAATAACCAATCGATACAAGAAGTACTTTTCTTTCCTCAAATGAGACCCGAGAAAAGAGCGCCTGCTATTGAATTGAATGATGAGGAGAAAGCAGTCATAGCAATGATAGAGAAAGCAGAGCGAATAGATTTAAATGAATTGAAAATTCAGTCGGGCTTGTCTAACAAAAAATGGGATAAAACAATTAAAGGATTAACGAAAAAAGAGCTTGCAAAAATTTCTAAAACAGACCATGGTTTGTTTGTGGAGATTTTGTAATCGGCTTTATTTAAAATAACGAATGTTATAGCGAAAAGAAATGCTTGTGAAATCCTATTGGGTTTCTCAAGCAACTAAGAAAGTTTATTTCTAAATAACAATAGATACTAAAAAGGGATTACAGCAATGTAATTCCTTTTTTTGAATTGTGCTTTCTGTTGTTTCCTGAAGAATTTTCCAATAAGTTTGTGCTTAATTATACGCTAAATTAGTAATGGAAAACTATAAAAAAATAATTGAAGACATTTATTTTGATGTAAAAAGTGTTGACGATGTTGGTGAAGTAGCCAATTATATTCCTGAATTAGCATTTGTAGATGCTACCAATTTTGGTGTTCATATTACAACAACCAATAAAGATACTTTTGGTGTTGGTAATTTTGACAAGAAGTTCTCTATCCAAAGTATTTCTAAACTACTCTCCTTAACATTAGCCTACAAGTTAGCGGGAGAAAAATTATGGGAAAGAGTAGATGTAGAACCGTCTGGAAATCCTTTTAACTCCTTTTTACAATTAGAAACAGATCTTGGAAAACCTAGAAATCCTTTTATAAATTCTGGGGCAATTGTAGTTTGTGACGTTTTATTGAGTCACCTTAAAAATCCGAAAGAAGATTTTTTAGCCTTTTGTAGAGAAACCGCGAACAACCCTGATTTAAATTATAACGAAAAAGTAGCACTCTCAGAAAAAAGTACTGGTTTTAGGAATATTGCACTTTGTAATTTTATCAAGTCTTTTGGGAATATTAAAAATGATGTAGACCAAGTAATCGATTTCTACTTTCACATGTGCTCTTTAGAATTGAGTTGTAAAGAACTTTCACAGCTGTTTCTTTTTTTAGCGGATGATTATTTTGTCACTCAGAAGGGAAATAAGATACTTACTATGAGTCAAGCAAAAAGAGTGAATGCAATTATGCTTACCTGTGGTTTTTATGACGAATCTGGAGAGTTTGCTTTCCGTGTTGGTTTACCCGGAAAAAGTGGAGTTGGCGGTGGTATTGTGGCAATTCATCCTGACAAGTACTGCATCACCGTATGGAGCCCAAAATTAAACGAACAAGGAAACTCTTATAAAGGAATGTTATTTTTAGAAAAGTTTACAAGTAAAACGGCTTCCTCCATTTTTTAACAACCCAGTACAAGCTAAATATAAATCATTAAAATGAGTTATATTTAGCCTAAGCACTATGGTCAAAAAAGGGAAACACAGCATTAGAAATGTGCATACTTGCTGCACTATTTGGCTTTATCATAAAATCTAAATAGGGCTAATTCTTGCAGACCTATTTATTTCTTATCTGGATAGTTTTCTTCTTTACTTTTCTTGCTTGAGTCGTATATATTCCACAAAGTTAATCCTATGTATACAGAAAATATAATACCTCCTACTATAAAAAACCCTATATTCATGTTGTTCTTCTTTGTCTAATTGCTATTGCAAATAATAATATTGTTCCTGGCCAGTGTGCTGAATATTGTGCTTCATCTGTCATTCCTAATATTCCGTATCCTACAGAATACAACAAACACATAAACGCTAAAATAATTGGATACCACTTTAAAATAAAAATTTTCATTTTTAATATATTTTATAACTTATTACCTTCATAAGGTACAACATCTGAAACCAACCTTTTTAAAAAAATAAATTTTTTTTCATTTAAAAATAATATCGAAATCTAATATATTTAACCTGAACAATTTAAAGAAATTTTATTACTTCCGTTTTTTTACTTTAAAACAATAAAGTAAAACAGATTGACGCATCCTTCATTATTTGGTATTCTTTGACAAGCTATTTTAGCACTTAAATAAAAATTGTCTGTTTATATTTGATGATAATAAAGAATATAATTTACTGAAAAGTAAAAATACTTCTAAGAAAAAGAAATTTCATCTTTTGATAATACCTTTAGTTTGTATCTCAACTTAAAGAAATGTGACTCCGCTAATTGCGGATAGAAATAAATCAAACAAACGTTTATGATTAGAAACTTTCACTGTAAATAATACTCTAAAATTTAGGAAAATGGTTAAAGAGATACCATGCTTAAAAAAAACCATCGTCAGAGACTTCCTGAAAGTATGATTGTTCATTTTTCAATAAAATTGCTTTAAAAAAAATACTTCCGCCAATTATTATAACTTTGCAATCAAATTTCACACGCCATTGAAAGAAAAACTCAAACAGCTAGAATTATTTCTAAAAAGCACCAACTTTGATCGCGGAATTCGTCTTGGAGTTGGAATTGCAGTTCCTTTTGCCTTGCTCTATTTTTTTGGCTATTTCAAATATGCTCCAGCAGTTGTTATTGGTGCCGTTTTAAATACACCAGGCGATGTTCCTGGAAGTATAAAACGAAAGGTCAATGCTATTTTAATAAGTATTGGATTAACAATGCTTATTACTGCAGTAATTCTATTTTCAAAACCAATACTACCACTTTTATTAATAGTACTAGCAGTCATCTCATTTCTGGTGTCTATGATTTCAGTATACGGATTTAGAGCCTCCTTAGTCTCTTTTTCTGGCTTATTAGCAATGGTAATAGCATTTGCTATTCAGAAAGAAACCACGCACGAAATTTTAGTTCAGGTTAGCTTAATGGGAATTGGTGGTCTGTGGTATTTAATACTATCACTTATTTTCCAAAAAATTACGCCTAAAAAAGATCACAATCAGTTATTATCAGATACGCTTCTTTTTATTGGTGAATATTTAAAATTACGAGCCAAATTATTAACAAAGAAGACAAAACGTGACGAAAATCTGAAACAGACTTTTGCACTTCAAAACAAAATCAACGAAAAACATGAAACGCTCCGAGAAACACTACTTACTGCACGTAAACGCTCTGGACGTTCTCGTTATGAGGAAAAGCTACTCTTAATATTTGTGTCTTCTATTAAAATTTTCGAATTAATAGAAGCAAAACATTTAGATTATAAAATGATTGATAGAATTTTTGTAGGTCTTAAAGAGTTTTTAAAAGCTTCGAAAAATCTAAATAAAGTCATGGGCAATCACCTCATACATTTGTCTGAATTATTGATTCAAAATGATAAAATACCAAATAAAGAAATACTGCTAAATGCACTGTCAAAAGCAGACGAATCTATCACAAATTATATCGATACTGTTAAATTACCTGAAGCGCGCGAAGGTGCTTTGGTTTTAAAAAACCTATATGATTACCAAGAACAACTGCTCCAAGAAATTCGAGCGATTAGGCGTGTAATGGCAAATGTTCACGATGCTTCTAAAATATCTTTAAAAAGACAAAATTCGAGTCAGTTTTTAACACTGCAAGAGTACAGGTTGGATGTTCTTATTCAAAATTTTAGTTTAGACTCTACCATATTTAGACATTCATTGCGCATCACCATCGCAATTGTATTTGCCTACTTGGTTGGCTTTTTCTTTGACATCCAAAATACATATTGGATTTTACTGACCATCATTGTTATCATGAGACCAAGTTATGGTCTTACCAAAGAACGTTCAAAAGATCGCATCATCGGAACACTTATTGGTGCCATTGTTGCGGTTGGCATTGTGTTCATTACTCAAAATCTTGTGGTCTATTCTGTGCTTGCGTATCTATCATTAATCTTAGCATTCTCATTGATTCAGCGGAACTATAAATCTGCTGCTGCATTGATTACCATTAGTATCATATTTATATACTCGTTAATGAATCCCAACGCATTTGAAGTGATTCAATACCGTGTTATCGACACCATTATTGGCGCTATAATTGCGGTTGTTACCAATTACTTGATATTTCCAAGTTGGGAGGCCGATAATCTAAAAAAGATTCTGCTCAATGCTTTAAAGATGAATAAACACTATCTTTTAGCCACACAAGATTTATATCAGCACCCGAAAGCAAACAAACTTTGCTATAATTTGGCACGAAAAGAAGCTTTTCTTGCGATTAGTAATTTGAATGCTTCTTTCCAACGATTAACCCAAGATCCAAAATCAAAACAGCAAGAGTTTCAGCTAATTTATGAGATTGTAACGCTTAATCAGACAATGATTTCTGCCATTGCTTCCATCGGTAATTTTATCCTCAATCATAAAACCACACCTGCGTCTTCAGAATTTGATTTGTTAATCCAAAAAATTTCGAATACACTACAAATATCTTCTGATAGTTTAGAAGATGGTGAAATCAAGAAAAAAATTGCTACAGAAACGGTTGAAGAAGCAGAAGATCAATTGTTGAAAAAATATCAAAAACTGTCTCGTTTACGCGATGAGAATATTAAAAAAGGAAACACCGAATTAGATATTGATACATTGCATGCCCTTCAAGAAGCCTACCTAATTGCCAACCACATGAATTGGCTAAAATCACTTTCTGAAAACCTACAAAAAGCAATAGAGCGCTATCGGATAGCAATCGTTGAGGAAGAAACGTAAGTGTATTTATTTCATGTAAAATAATAACTATATAGCAAAAGAAATAAGGGTAAGAAACACAATTTTACAGCTTATCCTTTAAACTTCATGCCTAAATGAACCACCTTTTTCGTTTCATAAAAATCTTCCTCAAAGTAATCTGGTAAATCATAAATAGTAGCAGAAGTATATAATTTTAATTCTTCAGATAAATCGCCACCCTTTAAGTATAAGATTCCGTTTTTTAAATCATGATTTTGCTTTTTAGAAATTCTTCCTTTCGTCCAACCAACAAAAGTCTCCATCTGCGCAACAGCCCTACTTACAATAAAATCGTAGGTATCTTTTACTTCTTCTACCCTACCATTCGTTGTTTTTACGTTTTCTAAACCCAAACCGTCTACAACTTCATTTACAACTTTTATCTTTTTACCGATAGAGTCTACTAAATGAAACTGAGTTTCTGGAAATAAAATTGCCAATGGAATTCCGGGAAAGCCCCCACCAGTTCCAACATCTAAAACTTTAGAACCTGCTTTAAACTGCACTACTTTTGCGATTCCTAAAGAATGTAGCACATGACGCAAATACAATTCATCAATATCTTTTCTAGAAACAACATTAATTTTCAAGTTCCAGTCTTGGTATAATTCTTGTAACTTTTCAAATTGTTGAATTTGAGTTTCTGATAAATTTTTAAAATATTTGTGAATAATATCCATTAAAAAAAGTTTGAGCTGCAAAAATAGTTATAGTTCGGAAACAATTAGCAACAAATTCTGACGTTTATCATAAAAAGTAATTTCAAAAGCATTATTTTTGTAAAACAATACTAAAAACCTGAATGAACACAATAAATTTCTCAAGAGTAGATAAAGCAAAGTTCTTTAGAACTCTCAATAAAAGAGTAAATAGTTATTTTAAAGAAAATGAAATTAATAGAACAGGAAACTGGAAATTGTATACCAAAGCAATTATTATGTTTTCTTTATTTTTAATTCCATTTATAATTGTTTTAACAGTTGCCATGCCGCAATGGGCCATGGCTTTACTAATGATTCTTACAGGTGTAGGAATGGCTGGTGTTGGAATGAATGTCATGCATGACGCGAACCATGAATCCTTTTCCAAAAGAAAATGGGTGAATAAATTAATGGGAAGCAGTATTTACATTTTAGCAGGAAACGTATATAATTGGAAGGTACAACACAATGTATTACACCATACGTTTACCAATGTAAAAGATCATGATGAAGATATAGACGCAGGTAGAATTATTCGTTTTTCTTTGCACTCTAAATGGTTAAAGATTCATAAACTTCAAAAATACTATTCTGTTTTCTTATATGGTTTGCTCACTATTAATTGGGCAATTACCACAGATATTAAGCAAATGCACCGATATTTAAAACGTAAATTATCCTACGGTAAATTTCCAAATCCTACCACAGAATGGACAAAATTAGTCATCTCTAAAGTTGCCTATTATGCATTTTGGATTGTGTTGCCTTTATTAGTCTTAGACGTATCCTGGTGGAAAATAGTAATCGGCTTTTTTGTAATGCACTATACTGCTGGTATGATTTTAAGTATTGTTTTTCAGTTGGCACATATTGTACCAAACACCACAATGCCAATTCCAGATAAAGAGGGAAACTTAGAACACACTTGGGCAGTCCACCAATTGTACACTACTTCTAACTTTGCACCCACCAATCGTTTGGTAAATTTCTATACAGGAGGTTTAAATCACCAAGTTGAACATCATATTTTTCCACATATTTCTCATGTCCATTATGGTAAATTGGCTACTATTGTAAAAGAAACGGCCAAAGAATTTAATTTACCTTACAACGAATACAAAACAATGACTAAAGCGCTTTTAGAGCACTTTAGACACTTGGGTGTTTTAGGACAAAAGCCTGAATTAGCATAGAAACAACACACAACTAACAGTACAATGAAATACCCATTATCGGACAGAATTAACAGTTTACCTGTATCTCAAACTTTAGCAATGGCTGCGAAAGCAAGAGAATTAAAAGCAGCTGGAAAAGACATCATAAGTCTAAGTTTAGGAGAACCAGATTTTAATACACCAGATTTTATAAAAGATGCTGCAATTGAAGCGGTCCATCAAAATTACAATTCATACTCTCCGGTAGACGGTTATGTAGAATTGAAAGAAGCTATTTGTACAAAATTTGAGCGTGATAATAGTTTAAAATATCAGCCAAATCAGATTGTAGTTTCCACAGGTGCAAAACAATCTATTGCAAATGTTGCGCAGGTACTATTAAATCCAGGAGATGAAGTATTATTACCTGCACCTTATTGGGTTAGTTATTCAGCAATTGCGATTTTAAGTGAAGCAAAATTTGTAGAAATTCCTTCTTCTATTGATAACGATTTTAAGATTACGCCTGCACAACTAGAAAGTGCCATTACACCAAAGACAAAAATGGTCTTCTTTAACTCACCAAACAATCCAAGTGGATCGATGTATAGTGAAGAAGAATACAGAGCTTTGGCAGTTGTTTTAGAAAAGCATCCGAAAATTTATATTCTATCTGATGAAATCTACGAACATATTAATTATGGTACAAAAATATTTAGTTTTGCATCCATCGAGAATATGTACGATAGAACCATTACAGTAAACGGCTTGGCAAAAGCTTTTGCTATGACAGGCTGGAGAATTGGCTATATTGGCGCCCCTGAGTGGATTGCCAAAGCATGTACTAAAATGCAAGGTCAAATTACATCCGGTGCAAACTGTATTGCGCAAAGAGCCGCAATTACAGCCGTTTTAGCTCCTGTTTCTAAAATTCAATACATGGTAGATGAATTTAAAGCACGTAGAGATATTGTGGTTGGTCTGTTAAGAGAAATAGAGGGTTTTAAAGTAAATATTCCAGAAGGTGCATTTTATGTATTTCCAGATATTTCTGCCTTTTTTGGAAGAACCATTGACCATATAAAAATTGAAAATGCAAACGACTTTTCTTTATTTATTTTAGAAAAAGCAAATGTTGCCACGGTAACAGGAGATGCTTTTGGTGCGCCAAATTGCATTAGAATGTCTTATGCAGCTTCAGAGTTGCAATTGCGTGAGGCAATTAAGAGAATTAAAGAAGCTTTAAGCTAGTGAATAGCAAAAATAAATGCATTAAAAAATCCATCTTTCTAAGATGGATTTTTTTTTATTTTAGCTTGTTTTTGAAAAAAAACAACAGTGTCTGTTGTACTATTATTTGCTCTTAACAGTTGCATTCGCCGTTGAAAAGACATCCTTTATAATGGTCAGTTCGAGTGAATTTATAAAGAATCAACAATTTATATAGAAAATAAGGCTAAAAAAAGAGAATACAAAGCACAGTCTAAAAGGCAACGCTTCAATTAATTTACTCCTTTTCTGCCATTTTCTTTACAAAATCTGTAATAATTACAATCTGAGTTGGGCCAACTTTTCCTTCGATATGTTTCGCATTTTCGTGATCTAAAGAAATTCTTCTTACAGCAGTTCCTTGTTTGGCAACCAAACTAGAACCTTTTACTTTTAAATCTTTAATTAGAACTACAGAATCTCCCGCTTCTAGAATTGCTCCGTTGGCATCTCTATGAATTATCTTTTCGCTATCGTCCAAATGATCTCCAGATTCTTTCGCAAAACGTAAATCGTCATCTTCTAAATACATCATGTCTAACAAATCTTTTGGCCACCCTTCGTTTCTTAAACGAGACAACATTCTCCAGGCAACTACTTTTACAGCTCTATATTCACTCCACATAGAATCATTTAAACAGCGCCAGTGATTTGGATCCATTTCTACCGCAGTGTCTATTTGAGTGCTACAAGTTTCACACGCCAATAAACTTCCGTCGACTCCACTACCACCAACAGTTGAAGTTGGTTTTACTTCATAAATTGATAAATTATCTAATGAAGTGCATAATTCGCACTTATTTACACTTCTATTTTCTAAATCTTGTTGTAAACTCATTGTTATTTGTTTATGTTGAATGCACACAAAAGTACATTTTTAAATCAATCTGATTCTTATTTTTTGGCTTTCAAAACCAATACATTTTTACTTTGGGTTATTTCTTTCGAATTCAGTTTCATTTTAACAAAATCACCATTTAAATATTTTAGAGCTTGATCTTTATAATGCGTGCTAAAAACGCGTCCAGATTGACCTGTTGGTACAATTGCTAAACCATTTTCTACATCCGAAAAATCAACAATTCTTCTTGTTGATGGACCTGCTTTTACTTTATAATAACCGGTAGAATCGATATCGTAAATCTGGTTATTTATTACTTGATCTCCACCAGCTGTTATAAAAGGACCCACATTAAAATACTTTCGAAATAAAGCAACTTTACCCAATGTGTGTTCATGCTCTACTGAAATTACGCGTTCCCATTTCCAAGCTGCTACGTTTGCTCCTAACTGATTTTCTAAAAAAGAAAATGCCTTTTTAAATGACAAAGCAATAATCTCTTGTTTCGTTTCAATTTTATCTTTTGTGGAAATATTGTCCCACCAAATTGACTGCTCTCTTTTTACTTGCACCGGTAAAACTTTTTCTATAAGCGGGGTATTCGCAAATTGATGAAACGCTGTACCCATTTCGTCTGCAAAAGTATTTTTCTGAAATTCATAGACGAATCTATTGTAAATAACAGGAGCTACCTCGTTTTTATCAAAATTACCTTCCCAATTTTCTAATAAATAAATAGCTGTTTTTTCGCTTGGTGAATAAGTGCTTTTATCTAGGTACTTTATCAAGTTTTTAGCAACTACTGGAGCCGATGGTGACGTAACATCTAATAGCATTTTAGCAACCTCTAAGGTTGTCCAATCATTTTTTGGCGCTACCAAATCAACAATTCTCTTTGCCCTATCTTCCGATAAATAGTATCCAGGATACAATCCACCCACTATGGAATCGGGTTGATTATTGGCAGAATATACATAATTACTAACTGGATTTATTGCTTGCGGATTTTCTTCAAAATCTAAATATGCTGCAATTTCATCATTTCCAGAAGCGCCATTTAAAAAGGTCTTGGTGTACAAAGAATCTCTGTATTTATACAACTTCCCAGAAGCAAACCAAGCAATGTTATTTTTTGCATCTCCATACATCATATTTAAACCTGGCGCGTGCAATTTACTTGCACCTTTTTTAAATGCTTTTAAATTTTTAGCATGTGATATTTCATAAGCTACCTCTAGAATATGATTGTCTACTTTTGTGTAGATCCATTGCATAGCAATTGGTTTCTCTACTTCTAAGTGTTCAATAATTCCATTCATTAAAGGTCCGTGTTTACTTACTTTAATGATATACAGAGAATCTTTTGCATCTTTAACTTTCAGTTGTTTTTCAACCAGATTATAGTCAAAATAATGTTCTTTAAATTTGTACTGGTTTTTGTTTTTAGGATTATTTTCTTCCACATAGAAGTCAATATCATCATTTTCAAACATTGTCAAACCGTAAGCATAATCTCTATTATGTCCCAATAAAGGAAAAGGAATCAATGCTAAATGAAAACCATACATTTCATAATCTGGTGTTTTTATATGTGCTTGATACCAAACGGAGGGTTGCGAATACCCAATATGAGGATCGTTTGCAAAAATTACTTTCCCATTTTTTGTTTTGTCTGCCCCAATTACCCAGGAATTACTTCCTATAAATGGCGAAATTGGTAAAACATCCATTAAACTATGCATTGCTTGCGAAAATGCACCTGTTATTTCTGGATTTGTCTCATTTTTAATCAAGGTTAAATTTTTGTTTTCTGCACCTATTAATTCGTTGAAATAAAGAGGCCCTAATTTCTCTCTTATTTCATTTAACATGGGATCTGTTTTGTGCGCAATTGCAAAACTAAAAGCCATGTACCCGAAAACATTATACATATCTTTTAAAGTGTAGCTTTCTTTTTCCACACCAACCAGTACAAATTCTATCGGTGTTTTACCATCTTCTATGTATTGATTGATTCCATCTAAATAAGCAATTGCCATAAGATAAGAAGGAGAATTTTTATCTAAATTCCGAATCGTTTTTGTTGAGGCTTCTTCTATTCCTAGACCAGAAAAAAGCTTATCTGTCTTTATGAGTTCTTCTCCAAAAATTTCTGATAATCTTCCAGCTGCAATTCTTCTAATTAACTCCATTTGCCACAATCTGTCCTGCGCGTGCACATACCCTAAAGCAACATATGCATCTCTCTGATTTTTTGCATTAATATGAGGAACGCCAACGTCATCAAAATGAATAGTAACATCTTCAAGAGTATTTTTTATTTCAATTTCACCACTATAATTAGGACCCAGTGTTTTGGAGTACAACCAACCTGCAACAAATATTAGTATTATAATTACAATTGAAGCTATAAGGGTCTTTTTTATAATTTTCATGGAAATCTATTTTGAGAAAATCAAAGATAATAGATTAATATCGTATTTTTGATACCGTTAATAAATTACACTTTCATGAAGAAAATTCAAATGGTAGACCTGCAAGGTCAATATGCAAAAATCAAAGAATCTGTTAATACGTCTATCGCACAAGTGCTTGATACATCGTCTTATATAAACGGTCCTTTGGTACATGAATTTCAAGCAGATTTAGAAAAATATTTAGATGTAAAACATGTAATTCCTTGTGCAAATGGTACAGATGCATTGCAAATCGCAATGATGGGATTAGGTTTAGAACAAGGAGATGAGGTTATTACTGCAGATTTTACGTTTGCTGCGACCGTAGAGGTGATCGCACTGCTAAAACTAACACCTGTTTTAGTAGATGTTGAAGCGGATACTTTTAACATAGATATTGAAGCATTAAAAAAAGCAATTACACCAAAAACAAAAGCAATTGTACCTGTTCATTTATTTGGACAAGTAGCAAATATGGATGCCGTTATGGAAATTGCGAAAGCACATAACTTATTTGTAATTGAAGACAATGCGCAAGCAATCGGTGCAAGTTATACTTTTAAGAATGGTAAAAAACAAAAGGCGGGAACTATTGGTAATGTAGGTACCACTTCATTTTTTCCTTCTAAAAACTTAGGTTGTTATGGTGATGGCGGTGCTATTTTTACAAATGATGATGCGTTAGCACACACCATTAGAGGAATTGTAAATCACGGAATGTATACCCGTTATTACCACGATGTTGTAGGTGTAAACTCTCGACTAGATTCTATACAAGCAGGAGTTTTACAGACAAAGCTTCCAAAATTAGATGCGTATTGTGACGCCCGTAGGAACGCTGCTCGTTTTTATAATAACGCCTTTGCCAGCAATCCATATATTAGCACACCAACAACAAAATCAAATGCAACAAATAGTTGTGGTCAGATTTGTGATGTCTGTGATTGTCATGTTTTTCATCAATATACATTACAAATAACAAACGGTAAAAGAGATCAATTGCACAAACATTTATTAGAAAAAGGAATCCCCAACGCCATTTATTATCCGGTTTCTTTACATGCTCAAAAAGCGTATAAAGACGCTCGTTATAAAGAAAGTGATTTCCCGGTAACAAATAAATTGATACAAACGGTTATTTCATTACCAATGCATACAGAATTAGACACCGAACAATTAGAGTTTATTACGAGTACAATTAATAATTTTGTAAACTAAAAAAAAGCTATGAAAAAAATTTTAGTTACTGGAGGTTTAGGTTTTATTGGTTCGCACACGGTTGTAGAATTACAAAACCAAGGCTTTGAAGTTATTATTATTGACGATTTATCGAATACAACTTTAACTGTTTTAGACAGGATTACAGAAATCACAGGCATAAAACCCGCCTTTCATAATATTGATTTAAGAATTAAGAAAGATGTAAAATCATTCTTTAATACTCATAAAGTAGAAGGAATTATACATTTTGCAGCGTTTAAAGCCGTTGGAGAAAGTATGCAAAACCCGCTAGATTATTATGAAAATAATATTGGAAGTTTGGTGTATATTTTACAAGAAATGAGAGACCATCATTTAGATAACTTTATATTCTCTTCGTCTTGCACTGTATACGGGCAAGCAGATGAATTGCCAATTACAGAAAATGCACCTGTTAAAAAAGCAGAATCTACGTATGGTAACACCAAACAAATTGGAGAAGAGATTATTTATGAAAGTTGCAAAGCTCACAATTTAAACGCTATTGCTTTGCGTTACTTCAATCCAATTGGTGCGCATGAAAGTATTAAAATTGGCGAACTCCCTTTAGGAGTCCCGCAAAATCTAATCCCCTTTGTAACGCAAACTGCTGCAGGAATTAGAAAAGAATTGGCCGTTTTTGGTGACGATTATCCAACTTCAGACGGCACCGCAATCAGAGATTACATTCATATAGTAGATTTAGCAAAAGCACACATAGCAGCACTGCAAAGACTCATCAAAAAAAATAATAAACAAAACTTCGAATTTTTTAATGTGGGTTCAGGAACAGGAAGCTCTGTTTTAGAAGTTATAAAGACATTTGAAAAAGTATCAGGAAAACCTTTAAATTACAAAATTGTTGGTAGAAGAGAAGGAGATATTACTGCTGCCTATGCAGATACGAGCATCGCAAATAAAGAATTAAACTGGAAAACAGAAAAAAATTTAGAGGAAGCTTTAGCTGCTGCCTGGAAATGGCAACAGCAACAATAAATCTATTTTTACAGTTTTTAGAAAATCTAATTTTAAGAAGAAATCAGGCCTTTTTGACACATTTTAAGTTAAAAGTGAACGATTTTCTGCGTTTTACCTCCATTTTTAGTCATTTTCAACTTTTTATATGACAAGAAAAATCCCATATAATTATTATATTACTAATAATACAACCATATAAATTACATATTTGTATTTATAAGTTCATTTTCAGTATTTTAACTTTAATAATATCGTATCGGATAAGATACCTTTAACTTTGTAGTATAATTAACAATGCTAAATGAAAACCGATGAACTTGATAAAAATTAGAAGAACTACCCGTTTAGAAAAACGTTACACCTCTAAAATGGGAAGATTACATACTAAAGTTACCTACATTAAAAGAACATTGTTAAACATTATTACCCTCAAAACAATTCACAAATACAGAGAAACGTACTACGGCAAAATTAAAGATTGCGAAGAATGCGTTTTGACTAAATAATATTAAAAAAATCCCAAACGTAAGTTTGGGATTTTTGATTTTAATAAAAGCTGTATTATTCGACTAAAGAAGCACCACTTGCGGCAACACTTCTATCTATTTTACGCATTAAGCCTTGTAAAACTTTACCAGGACCAACTTCAATAAATTCAGATCCGCCGTCAACAATCATTGCTTGTATCGTTTGCGTCCATCGCACAGGTGCCGTTAACTGAATCATTAAATTTTTCTTAATATCCTCAGGACTTGTAACTGCACAAGCTGTTACGTTTTGATACACAGGACATGTAGGTTTACTAAATTCGGTTGCTTCAATTGCAGCCGCTAACTCAGCTCTTGCAGGCTCCATCATTGGAGAATGAAATGCACCACCTACCGGCAATAATATTGCTCTTTTTGCTCCTTTTTCAGTGAGCAGTTTACATGCTTTTTCTACCGCTTCAAATTCACCAGAAATTACCAATTGTCCCGGACAGTTATAATTTGCAGCGACCACCACTCCATCAATTTCAGCACAAGTTTCTTCAACAATAGTATCCTCTAAACCTAAAACAGCAGCCATTGTAGAAGGCATAATTTCACATGCTTTTTGCATTGCTAAAGCTCTTTTAGACACCAATTGTAATCCGTCTTCAAAAGATAAAACTCCGTTTGCCACCAATGCAGAGAACTCTCCTAAAGAATGTCCTGCCACCATTTCTGGCTGAAAAGAGTCTCCTATAACCTTAGCTAAAATAACCGAATGTAAAAAGATTGCAGGTTGCGTAACTTTCGTTTCTTTCAATTGTTCTGCTGTTCCTTCAAACATAATATCTGTAATCGAGAACCCTAAAATATCGTTCGCTTTTTCAAAGTATTCTTGCGCCATTGCAGACTTTTCGTACAAATCCAATCCCATTCCTGTAAACTGTGCTCCTTGACCAGGAAAAATATATGCTTTCATAAAATTTTTATTTGTGTCCTTATTTATTTAATTAATTGTCGACAAAAATAATCATTTTTATTTGAAGCCATTTCCTGCTTTTCGCACTCGCTTTTTTTATCCAAAAGGAATAAAAAAGAGCTCAAACAAGTGCTTCAATCAGGGCTAAACCTACTTATTAACAAAACAAATTCTAACCATTTAATGAGTATTTAATAATTTCATTAAAGAAAAATAGAAGTTAGAAGAAGTTTTAGAGTTATTTCTGTAATTAACTCAAAATAGCTTCGTCTATACGTTTAGTAAAGAAGATGCCTATGAAAAAACTAATGGTACTAATTGTTGCTAGTTTAACCTTTGCACAGGCAAATGCACAAACCGCTATCTTTAACGATTTATTACAAGAACATGTAACCGCAGACGGATTTGTAGATTACACCTCTTTTAATAAAGAGAAATTAGAGCGTTACCTCTCTTATTTAGAGAGAACATCTCCAGAAGTTACTTGGTCAGAAAATAAACAAAAAGCTTTTTGGATAAATGCATACAATGCATATACCATTAAGAAAATCTTAGAATACGATGCGCTTATAAGCATCGTGAATATCAAAGAAAATAACCAGACTGCTTGGAAAATCCCTTTCGCCAAGGTGGGTGGAAAAACGTATACTTTAGATTACATAGAACACGAAATTTTACGTAAAAATCTCTTCGACCCAAGAATTCATGTGGGTGTCAATTGTGCGTCTAACTCTTGTCCAAAGTTAGGAAACATTGCTTTTACCGAAGAAAATATAGAGGCTACTCTAGAAAAATTAATGAAAGTCTTTATTAATGACAGTACTAAAAATAAAATTACTAAAAACAAACTTCAAATCTCATCAATTTTTGATTGGTTTCAGGAAGATTTTATTAAAAACGGTACGGTCATAGAGTATTTAAATACCTACTCTAAAACAACAATAAATAAAAAAATAGCAATCCATTATTTAAAATATGATTGGAGTTTGAATGGTAAATAAATTATTACCTTTCACACCTAACTTACACCCTATATAAAAATGTCAAAAACATATTACGATGCTGCCGATTTGAGAAAATTCGGAAAGATAACAGAATGGAGCGAAGAACTTGGGAACAAATTCTTTGATTATTATGGCAAAGTTTTTGAAGAAGGTGCTTTAACAGCTCGTGAAAAATCTTTAATTGCGCTGGCAGTTGCACATACAGAACAATGTCCTTATTGCATAGATGCCTACACAAAAGACAGTTTGCAAAGAGGTGTTACAAAAGAACAAATGATGGAGGCAATTCACGTAGGTGCAGCAATTAAAAGTGGTGCAACTTTAGTTCACGGAGTTCAAATGATGAATAAAGTGAATAAGCTTGAGATGTAAGCAGAAACTAGTTTTATTTGTCAGCAAAATTATAAAGGTCGCTTATCCACAGTAAATAGGGAATCTAGAAAAAATAGCATATAAATTGATTATCCTGAGACACAAAAAATCTCAAGAAAATAAATTATGAGTTTTTAATTCCGAATTTTGAGTTTTCAAAACTTTAATTCGCAATTCAGAATTCAGCATTCTTAATGATAATGAAGAAATCACTAAAAGCAAGAAATAACGACATTGCAAATACATCTCGCCAAATGGAAATTCTTTCAGGCGGAATTTTTGCAAACGGAGAGCTACCGACATTTGCTGAAAAAATCAAAGAAACAAATCAGCTTCCTTTACGTCCTAAAAAGTTAGAAATTCTACAAATAAACTTGGGGTACATGTGCAATCAAGTTTGTGCCCATTGCCATGTAGATGCGGGTCCGGATCGTAAAGAAATTATGACCAAAGAAACCATGGAGCAGTGTTTAGAAGTCATTCAAAAAACAACAGCACATACGCTAGATTTAACGGGTGGAGCGCCAGAAATGAATCCTAATTTTAGATGGTTTGTAGAAGAGGCTTCAAAAGCTGGTATTACCGACTTTATTGTGCGTTCTAATTTAACAATTATTAGAGCAAATAAAAAATATTACGATTTACCAGAGTTTTTCAAAAAACACAATGTACATGTTGTTTCTTCAATGCCACATTGGACTCGTGGAAAAACAGACCAGCAGCGGGGAGACGGTGTATTTGATAAATCTGTAAAAGCGTTGCAAGAATTAAATGCAATAGGGTATGGCTTAGAAGGTTCTGGCTTAAAGCTAGACCTCGTCTATAATCCATCAGGTGCATTTTTACCCGGAGATCAGCAAGCTTTAGAAAACGATTTCAAAAAAGCCTTAAAAGCTGATTTTGACATTGACTTTCATCAACTTTTTGCAATTACAAATTTACCAATTAGTCGTTTTTTGGATTATTTAATAGCCTCAGACAATTATGAAGATTATATGTATTCCTTGCTAGACGCATACAATCCTGCTGCGGTAGAAAATGTAATGTGCACCAATACCTTATCAATAAGCTGGGAAGGTTGGCTGTATGACTGTGATTTTAACCAAATGTTAAATCTAAAAGTTGCTAGTAAAGTCAAACACATCTCTGATTACAATGAAGCGTCATTGCAAAACAGAGATATTATCATAAATCAACATTGTTATGGTTGCACTGCTGGTGCTGGGAGCAGTTGTCAGGGAGTTGTAGCCTAAAAAAATAACAAGAAATAAAAAAGTTAGTTAGATCGTGATGTTATTAAATTGACCATCAATTAAATAAGTCTATTTATTTAGTTAGCCATTTATAACGTATCGAAAGAAACCTTTAACTTTGAGCATAAAACCATTAGCATATAATTATAGTTTGTGTCTAAAGAAATATTAGAGAACAATTGTTACAAAAATTTCAGATAATACGAAGATTTCAACTTCTTTAGAAACAGGGTTAAAAGGCTATGGAATTCAATTATAAACCATGCGTGTGAAGTCACTTTTTATTCTTTTTTTTCTCATCTCTTCGGCAATTACAGGACAGGATAAACTAGACAAATTATTGCGCAAATGGAACCATAGAAATGTACCCTATATATCTGTTAAGACACTAGCCTTAAAAGAAACTACGGTGATTTTGTTAGATGCTAGAGAAAAAGAAGAGTTTAACGTAAGCCACCTAAAAAACGCCATGTATGTTGGATATAATAACTTTAAACTAAAAGAAACTTTAATAAAGTTACCAAAAGATAAAAGTACCGAAATTGTGGTGTATTGTTCTTTAGGTATTCGCTCTGAAACGGTTGCACATAAATTAATACAAGGAGGATACACCAATGTTTTTAATTTATACGGAGGAATCTTCGAATGGAAAAACAACGATTTTAAAGTAATGGATACCTTGGGAAACGAAACGGAAAAAATACACATATTTCGTAAAAACTGGAGTTCATGGTTAAATAAAGGTGAAAAAATTTATGAGTAAAAATCTACTATTAATATTTACTAGAAATCCAGAATTAGGAAAAGCAAAAACACGTTTGGCAAAAACAGTCGGCGATCAAACTGCACTTGATATTTATAAATTTTTATTAAAGAAAACGAGAGACATAGCATCTAAAATTTCCGCTGACAAGGCTGTGTATTATTCTGTAAGCATAAGAGAAAATGATATTTGGGATGCAACTATTTTTCAAAAACACCTTCAAGTTGGCGAAGATCTCGGAATTCGAATGTTGCATGCTTTTAAAAATGGATTTGAAGCTGGTTACGAAAAAGTGATGATTATAGGAAGTGACTTGTACGATTTATCCTCAGAAAATATAGAAAAAGCGTTTACAGAATTGGCTACAAATGACCTTGTAATTGGACCCGCGGAAGACGGCGGATATTACTTGTTAGGAATGAATTCTTTGCATACTCCTATTTTTAAAAATAAAGATTGGGGTACAGATACTGTTAGAAAAAATACTTTAGAAGATTTAAAAGATAAAACGGTGAAATTATTGGAGTATAAAAACGACATAGATATATATGAGGATATTTTAGATATTCCAGAAATCATGTCAACATTTATCGATGTCAAATAATTTACATGAAAAAAAATCTAATTGCATTACTGTTCACTTTTTCTACAATGTATTCACATGCGAAATACACTAAGAATATAGGTGATTTTGAATTCGGCTTAACAACAGCCAAAGAGCAACAGACCTTTGCCGTTGAAATACCCGAAGGAAAATACATTGCAAAATTTGATGATGTATTTTTTTGTTTTTTGGAATTTGACCCTTTTTGGGAATTAGAAACTTTCGATACATCTAGAACGAGTAGTTGTGACGTTTTAGAGGTTACTAATTTTACTCTAGGGCGTTTTAGCGTACATCTAAATCTAGCAAAAACCAAAATTTATTTTTCAAATATAGCTGAAACTTCTGCCAAAATTCATATTTTTAATGTCTTAGGAAAGCAGGTTTTTCATCAAGATACAATTTCAAAAAACAGCATAGATATGTTCGCTTTTAATGCAGGAAACTATAGTGTTAAAATTGCGAACGTTGGGAAACCGAAAAAACAGAAACTAGTTATTCAATACTATTTATGAAACAACAACAATTGCAGGAAACCATCGATTTTTTAAAATCAAACGGAATTACAAATCCAGAAATAGGAATTGTTTTAGGTACAGGACTTGGAAAATTAGTAGGTGAAATTTCTATTGAAAAAGAAATTTCGTATGCAGAAATTCCAAATTTCCCAGTAGCAACAGTAGAATTTCATTCTGGAAAATTAATTTACGGTAAATTATCTGGTAAAAACGTATTGGTCATGGCAGGTCGTTTTCACTTATATGAAGGTTACAATGCTTGGGAAGTTACTTACGGTATTCGAGCAATGCATGGCTTAGGGATTAAAAATCTATTGATATCTAACGCCGCAGGTGCCATAAATCTCAATTATAAAAAAGGAGATTTAATGTTGCTTGAAGACCATATTAATTTACAAGGAAGCTCTCCTCTCGCATTTCAAGGCGCTAACAGTTTTGGAAATATTTTTGCAGACATGCTAGCCCCGTATTCAAAAGAATTAAACGACAAAATTACGATAATTGCCAAAGAACAAAATATTTTATTACACAAAGGAATCTATGCAAGTGTCCTAGGACCACAACTAGAAACGAGGGCAGAATACAGAATGTTACAAATTTTAGAAACAGATGCAGTTGGCATGAGTACGGTGCCAGAAGTAATTGTTGCGAAACAATTGAGCTTACCTTGTGCTGCAATTTCTGTATTAACTGATGAATGTGATCCTAAAAATTTACAACCTGTAGATATTTCAGAAATTATTGCCATTGCTGGTAAAGCAGAACCTAAGATGATTGCTCTTTTTAAGGAATTAATAAAAAAAATATAAAGAAATATGAGCTATTTAGAAACCACACATGATGTCTACAAAGAAGCAGCATTAACACCAGATATTGGGTTGTGTTGCACAACGAACCCAATTTGGGAATTTCCTGGATTAAAAATCCCTAGGATTATGCAAGAAATGAACTATGGCTGTGGGACTACAGTGCATGCTCGAGATTTAACCAACAATCCTAAAATGCTATACGTTGGTGTTGGTGGTGGTATGGAATTACTTCAATTTTCTTATTTTAATAGAAGTAAAGGCGGCGTTATTGGTTTAGATGTGGTTGATGAAATGTTAGAAGCATCTCGCAAAAACTTTGAGATCGCTGAAGCACAAAATGATTGGTTTAAATCTGATTTTGTAGACTTGCGAAAAGGGGATGCTATGAATTTGCCAGTAGATGATAACTCAATAGATGTTGCTGCACAAAATTGTTTATTCAATATTTTTAAATCAGATGATTTAAAAAAAGCTATTGAAGAAATGTACCGAGTTTTAAAACCTCATGGTCGTTTGGTTATGAGCGATCCTACCTGTGAACAAGAGATGAATGAGGAATTGCGCAACGATGCTCGTTTGCGTGCTTTGTGTTTGAGTGGAAGCTTATCAATTGCAAATTATGTGAAAGCATTAACAGATGCTGGTTTTGGAACTATTGAAATTAGAGCTAGAAAACCTTACAGAATTTTAGATCCTAAAAGGTATCCTACAGAAGAATTAATTTATATTGAATCTATAGAAGTTGCCGCTATTAAAGATCCAATGCCTGCAGATGGACCTTGTATATTTACAGGAAAAGCAGCTATTTTCTATGGTGACGAGGATTATTTCGACGATGGTTTAGGGCATACTTTATTAAAAAATCAACCCCTCGCTATTTGCGACAAAACTGCCGCAGCTTTAAAAGAATTGGGTAGAGACGATATTTACTTTTCTGAATCTACCTTTCATTATGACGGTGGTGGCTGTTGTTAAATATCCCTGATCCTTTAAAAACTAAATAATGTAATGGAAAAATACTTAGACCTCATAAAAAACTCCTATTACGGGTACTGGAACTATATAAAACGAACTGTTTTTATGGAACTAAACTGGGAAAATTACTTTTATGGTCTTATTATTATATCTGCGCTAGTTTGGGCTTTAGAGGTTATTTTTCCTTGGCGTAAAAATCAATCTTTATTTAGAAAAGATTTTTGGCTGGATACCTTTTACATGTTCTTCAATTTCTTTCTACTAAATTTAATAGTTTTAATTGCATTATCGAATGCCGCCGAACTTCTTTTTAATGATTTGTTAAATATTGTGGGTGTATCTATTGCTGATTTTACTTTATTAGAAATAAATACACTCCCTTTCTTTGCAAGAATTTTCCTCTTCTTTATTGTGGTAGACTTTGTGCAATGGTGGACACACAGATTGCTACACAAATTTAAATTTCTATGGAATTTTCACAAAGTACATCACTCCGTAAAACAAATGGGCTTTGCAGCACATCTGAGATACCACTGGATGGAACCTGTAATCTATAATTCTTTAAGATACATTCCGCTGGCAATTATTGGTGGCTTTTCTGCAAAAGATGTAGCTTTAGTACACTTTTTTAATATTATAATTGGTCACTTAAATCATGCCAATATTAATTGGGATTATGGATGGTTAAAATACATTCTAAACAATCCTAAAATGCACATTTGGCACCACTCCAAAGACTTACCGGAAGAGAGAAAACAAGGCGTAAATTTTGGTTTGACTTTAAGTATTTGGGATTATATTTTTAAAACCAACTACATACCCCATTCTGGTAGAGATATTGAAATAGGATTTGAAGATGATGAAAATTTTCCAAAAAGCTTCCTACAACAAGAACTCTATCCTTTCAATAAAAAATAATGTATTCATAATCTTTCTTAAAAACGGTTACTACTTAGATTTCGCTTCTTATCTTTAGCAAACAGATGTATTCGTAAATTCTAAAAACACGCTCCATAAAGATGAAGATTAAAAAAGTACTTGTTGCCAACAGAGGTGAAATAGCCATTCGAATTTTTAGAGCGTGTACAGAAATAAACGTAAAAACCGTAGGGGTCTATACTTTTGAAGATCGCTACTCATTGCACAGATATAAGGCGGACGAATCTTACCAAATTGGTGAAGACAACGCACCATTAAAGCCGTATTTAAATATTGATGAAATCATAAGAGTAGCTTTAGAAACAGGAGCTGATGCAGTGCATCCTGGATATGGTTTTTTATCTGAAAATGCAAATCTTGCTCAAAAATGCGAAGACAATGGCATTATTTTCGTCGGACCTAAAGTATCTGTTTTAAAATCTCTAGGTGATAAGATTACTGCCAAAGAAGTGGCAGTTGCCAATAAAATCCCTGTCATTCAAAGTAATAAAAAGCCTTTAAAAAGTATCGAAATTGCCTTAAGCGAGGCAGAAATAATTGGCTATCCGGTAATGCTAAAAGCCGCTTCTGGTGGTGGTGGAAGAGGCATGCGTGTGATTCGAAAAGCGAGCGAGTTAAAAGGTGCTTTTAACGAAAGTAAGCGTGAAGCATTAAATGCTTTTGGAGACGACACCGTTTTTCTTGAAAAATTTGTAGAAAATCCGAAACATATAGAAATTCAAATAGTTGCCGATAACTACGGAAATACTGTACACCTTTTTGAACGCGATTGCTCCGTGCAACGTCGTTACCAAAAAGTAATTGAATTTGCACCTTCGTTTGGTTTAAAACAAGCAACAAAAGAGGCTCTTTATAAATATGCTATCGACATTTGTACAGCTGTAGCGTATAACAATATTGGAACCGTAGAGTTTTTAGTAGATGATGATGATGCTATTTATTTTATTGAAGTAAATCCGCGCATACAAGTAGAGCACACCGTTACTGAGGTAGTCACCAATATTGATTTGGTAAAAACACAATTGTTTATTGCCGGTGGATACAAACTGGCAGATCAACAAATAAAAATAACCAATCAAGAAGCGATCAAAATTACAGGCTACGCGCTGCAATGTAGAATTACAACAGAAGATCCTCAAAATAACTTCAAACCAGATTACGGAGAAATTACAACCTACAGAAGTGCTTCTGGTTTCGGTATTCGTTTAGATGCAGGTAGTGTATATCAAGGTGCTATTATTTCACCATTTTTTGATTCAATGTTAGTAAAAGTTACGGCAAACAGTAGAACCTTAGACGGCGCTTGTAGAAAAGTACGTCGTGCTTTGGCAGAGTTTAGAATTAGAGGTGTAAAAACCAACATGCCTTTTCTTGATAATATATTAAAGCATGATACCTTTAGAAAAGGAGCGGTTACTGTGAATTTCATCAATCAAAATCCTGATTTATTTATTTTTAAAGTACCTAGAAACAGGGCTACTAAGCTAGTTACCTATTTAGGGAACGTTATTGTAAACGGAAACTCCGATATTAAAAAATTAGACTCTTCTAAGACATTTGTAAAGCCGATTGTTCCTAAATTCGATATCCACGCCGCGCACCCCAAAGGCACCAAAGATTTATTAACTAAGTTAGGTCCAGATAAATTTTCAGAATGGTTAAAGAATGAAAAGAAAATTCATTTTACAGATACCACAATGCGCGATGCGCACCAAAGTTTATTAGCAACTAGAATGCGGACTTTTGACATGCTACAAGTTGCAGAAGGCTATGCAAAAAACAATCCAGACATTTTTAGTATGGAAGTTTGGGGAGGAGCAACTTTTGATGTTTGTATGCGTTTTTTACAAGAAAACCCATGGGAGCGCCTGCAATTATTGCGTAAAGCAATGCCAAACGTACTACTTCAGATGCTAATTAGAGGTTCTAATGGAGTTGGCTACACGGCGTATCCAGATAATTTAATCGAAAAGTTTGTAGCGCAATCTTGGGAAAATGGCGTAGATATTTTTAGAATTTTCGATTCTTTAAATTGGATGCAATCCATTGCGCCCTGTATTGAACACGTTCGAAAAAGAACCAATGGCTTAGCTGAAGGCGCTATTTGTTATACAGGCGATATTTTAAATCCGAAAAACACAAAATACAACCTTAAATATTATACAACTTTAGCCAAGGATATCGAAAATGCAGGGGCTCATATTTTAGCTATTAAAGACATGGCAGGTTTGCTAAAACCATACGCTGCCTTCGAATTAGTTTCCGCTTTAAAACAAACCGTAAATATTCCCATTCATTTACATACACATGACACCTCATCTATACAATCCGCTACTTACTTAAAAGCAATTGAAGCTGGAGTTGATGTGGTGGATGTTGCACTTGGAGGTTTGTCTGGATTAACATCACAACCCAACTTCAATTCAGTGTTAGAAATGATGAAATTTAATGATAGAGAAAGCAACTTAAATATCGATTCTTTAAACGAATATTCTAATTATTGGGAAACCGTTAGA
>JBNMOF010000003.1:0-32315 GCA_051277175.1 Polaribacter sp. | reverse complement strand
TAACGGCAATTTTTTTCTCTTTGTCGGTTGTTTTAGAAATGGGTGTAACATGTGTAGCATCCACTTTACGAGTCCAGACATACCAGCCATAAATACTCATAATAAAATAGTATGCATTGATCATCATATCTCCTAATAGTTCCCATTTTAATAATAGATATACAAAAATAAGAGTACTAATTATTCCTGTAGGAAATACCCATATTTTATTTTGTTTAGAAAACCAAACGGATAAAAAACCAAAAATTACAGCAATAATTTCTAAAATAATATCTAGTGCAGCGTAGGTGTTATATTGTTCAAAAAGAAAGTTAAAAACTTCTAACATTGTGTGTTTTAAATAAGTGTAAAAGTAAAGAATTAATATGCATTTTAATATTTTAAGGACTAAGATTTAATGCCTTTTATCATTTAGAAAATTTATGACCGAAGCACCTTAATAGAAAAGAGAATATTCAAAATACTGAACTTTCTAGCTGTGCGATTCTGTTTTTAGAGCAAATTATACCATCAATAATCAAAGGAATTAATGTTTTGGTTCACATTCTTATGGGGTCCTAAATAAGTTTTTAAGTAAATAAGTTTTTTTTATCAATTAAAAGAGTGCAAGTAATATAAATTTTTAAAGCTGTATTTTTTTAGATAGGAGCCACTTTTATTTGTTGCTTTTCGCTTCTTCTAAAAGTTTTACACTAGAACGCTGCAACTAATTAACACGCAAAAACACAAGTAAATCCTTCGAACTCTAAAAATTTAATTTTATAAGAAGCTTCTTTTCCTTCATAACGAATGATACCTGTGGTTTTTTCGTCGGTAAATCTAAAATCTTCAATATAAATATGATGTAAGAACAACAGTTTTTTCTTTCCAAAAATTTTATACAAACTTTCTTTTGCTCCCCAAACAATTGTGAGCTTACTAATTAAAGCATCTGCATTTGCAATTGTTTTGTATTCTTCAAAGGGTGTAAATTTATGTGCAATTTTTAGAATTTTTTCACGCTGTTTTTCAATATCAATTCCCACATGTAAGTCATCAGAAACAATAATTGCAGTAAAAGTATACGAATGGGTAATGGAAATAAATTTGCCGTTTTTTAAGTGTGGTTTTCCAAATTCATCATAAATTAAATCGGCATCTGCATAGCCAACTTCTTTTAATAAATGTCGAATACTTACAAAACCTTTTTGATGCAATTCAGATTTCATTGAGTTCAAGCGTGTTGAACTGTTTTTAGAAAGTATAATTCCTTCTTGTAATTCAGAGAGAGATTCTTCAATCTTCCAAATCAAGACTTTAGTTGTTTTGTTAACCGTTAAACTTTTGTAAAGAGCCATACTTTTAAAAATCTATATTGTAACTTTGCTGTTCGTAAAAATTAGAATATAAATATACATAAATATGAGCACAAATACAGCTTACGTACCCTTCAAAGTAAAAGATATTTCTTTAGCAGATTGGGGAAGAAAAGAAATGGAATTGGCAGAGGCAGAGATGCCTGGCTTAATGAGTCTTAGAGAAGAATATGGAGATGCACAGCCATTAAAAGGTGCAAGAATTGCAGGTTGTTTGCATATGACAATTCAAACAGCAATTTTAATTGAAACCTTACAAGCTTTAGGAGCAGAGGTTACTTGGAGTTCTTGTAATATTTTTTCTACACAAGACCAGGCTGCTGCTGCAATTGCTGCAACAGGAACAGCGGTTTATGCTTGGAAAGGTATGAATGAAGAAGAATTTGATTGGTGTATTGAGCAAACCTTATTTTTTGGTGATGATAAAAAACCATTAAATATGATTTTAGATGATGGAGGAGATTTAACCAATATGGTTTTAGATCGTTACCCAGAATTAGCTGCAGGAATCAACGGATTGTCAGAAGAAACTACTACTGGAGTTCACAGGTTGTACGAGCGTGTAAAAAACGGAACGTTGCCAATGCCAGCAATTAATATTAACGATTCTGTTACAAAATCTAAGTTTGATAACAAGTATGGTTGTAAAGAATCTGCAGTAGATGCAATTCGTAGAGCAACAGATATTATGTTAGCAGGAAAGCGTGTAACCGTTTGTGGTTATGGTGATGTTGGTAAAGGAACCGCTGCTTCTTTTAAAGGTGCAGGTTCTATTGTAACAGTTACAGAAATTGATCCTATTTGTGCTTTACAAGCGGCAATGGATGGTTTTGAAGTTAAGAAATTAGAAACGGTTGTTGCAAATTCCGATATTATTATTACAACTACAGGAAACAAGGATATTGTTCGTCCAGAACATTTTCAAGCAATGAAAGATAAAGTAATCGTTGCTAATATTGGGCATTTTGACAATGAAATTGATGTTCCTTATCTAAACGCAACCAGCGAAAAAGTTGAAATCAAGCCACAAGTAGATAAATATAATATCAACGGAAAAGATATTATTTTGTTAGCAGAAGGACGTTTGGTAAATTTAGGTTGTGCAACAGGGCACCCAAGTTTTGTAATGTCTAATTCATTTACAAATCAGACGTTAGCACAAATGGAACTTTGGAATAACGCAAAAGCTTATGGAAACGAAGTGTATATGTTACCAAAACATTTAGATGAAAAAGTAGCATTTTTACACTTAGCAAAAATTGGTGTAGAGTTAACTGAATTGCGTCAAGATCAAGCAGCATATATTGGTGTTACACAAGCAGGACCTTTCAAGCCAGAACACTATAGATATTAATTTTATATTCTTCCGATATACCTCTTTTTGGGCAATTGACGAATTTTATTAATCAAATTTCATAAAACCCTTTCATTAATTTGAGAGGGTTTTTATTTTTGGCTGTTTTAAGAGATCTGGAATTTCTCTTGAACGAAGTTAAACAATGATATCTTTTTTTCGTTCCTCAAAAAAGAAGGTTGTTTCAATTCTTAACAAAAGTTTTATAGTTTCAAATAAACAGATTATTTTCGTTCGTAATTTTGAATTGTAAATTCATAAATTAATAGTAAGTTTAAAGTGATTTTACAGTTTTTATATATTTTTAATGAATCTTAGAAAAATTTATTTAATATTACTGCTACGTAAATCACTATAATGCATTCAACCAAAAAAATAGGGCTTCTACTTGGACCACTTTTATTTGTTATAATTCAATTTTCACCAATAACACTTGTTTCGGAAAAAGCAGACGCAGTCATTGCAGTTGCCATTTGGATGGTGCTTTGGTGGGTTACAGAAACTGTAAATATCGCAGTTACAGCCTTGTTGCCCTTAAGACTTTTTCCACTTTTAAAAGTGATGGAAATTGCAGATGTTGGCGCTAATTATGGAAGTCCAATTATCTTTTTATTCTTTGGTGGTTTTGTGTTGGCTTTGGCTTTAGAGAAAGTAAATTTGCATAAAAGAATTGCTTTAAATATTGTAAAACTTACGGGAACAACCCCTAATAAAGTAGTGTTAGGTTTTATGATAGCAACAGCACTAATGAGCATGTGGATTAGTAATACAGCTTCTACCGTTGTTATGTTACCAATTGCAATTTCTGTCATACGTCTTTTAATTAACGATAAAGATGGCTTTACAAAAGCAGATAAAAATTTTGCATTAAGTATCATGTTGGGAATTGCATTTGCAGCAAATGCTGGAGGAATTGCAACTGTTATCGGTACGCCGCCAAACTCTGTATTAATTGGACTTTTGGAAAATCAATATAACATTCAAATTTCCTTTTTAACATGGATGAGTTTTGGTTTGCCATTTTCAATTATTATGGTGACTGCGGTCTATTTTGTACTGGTCAAATTGATGTTTCCTTGCAAGGATATTGTATTTACTTCTTCGGAGAATGTTATTGATGAAGAGATCGAAAAACTAGGTAAAATTTCTAAAGAAGAAAAACGTGTGTTAACTATTTTTGCAATCACCGTTTTTTTGTGGATTACCAGAACGATTATTAACAGTGCATTACCAGGGTTAAAATTGTCGGATACAATTATTAGCTTAATGGGGGCAGTTTCTTTGTTTGCGGTTCCAATGAATTTCAAAAAAGGAAATTTTATTTTGCAATGGAAAGACACAGAAAAACTCGCTTGGGGAATTTTAATTCTCTTTGGTGGAGGTTTAGCACTTGCAAAAGGAATGGATTCAAGCGGATTAGTAGCACTTATTACAGATACTATTGCTGCAGGAGACTTTAATAGTCTAGCAACGGTGTCCTTATTAATTATTTTGATGTTATTTATGACAGAATTAATGAGTAACGTGGCTTTGGTTGCAGTTTTAGCACCCGTTGTTGCAGGTATTGCAATTGGATTAAATATTCCTATTTTAAACGTATTAATCCCTGTTACCATGGCTAGCAGTTGTGCATTTATGCTGCCAATGGCAACACCACCAAATGCCATTGTTTTTGCAAGCGGATATGTAAAAGTAAATCAAATGGTAAGAGCAGGAATTGTACTAAACTTAATAGCTGTTGGTTTATTGATATTATACTATCAATTTGTGATTCCTTTGTTTGTCTAACAAAAAAAAACTTCAAAATTTAAAAAACAGGAGGCTTTTGTTTTTCTTATTACTTAGCAATGCTAGTGCATCTTTATGGATGCTCTGTTTTAAAATTATCATAAAAGTAAGTCGCTCTTAAATATATTTTATCACCAGTATCATTTAATCTGTAACTTTTTCTACTTTGATTAAAAATAAAATCAGTTGATGTGTCAAATGTGATATTTTCAACCAAACTAGTATGGTCTTTAAGAATTACTTTATTGGCAACCATTTTAAAAGTTTTTAAGTCAAAATAATAAAACCATTCGTCAGATTCTTTGGTGTCATTTGTATACGCAACTTTTACTTCATATACTTTTCTATTTTCTAAATGAACAATACCTAAAGAGGTTAGTATTGTGTTTTCGTTTAAAAAGTTAAAGGGTTGACTAATTACATACAATGCTGCATTAAAATTATTTTTGGCAATTTGTAAATCTTTTGGATTTGTAATCAAAGAATCATTTACAAATTTTAATACTGCTGAGTTATGATAAAGTATTGAATTCTTTTTATCATTTGTGTTCCATGTTATTTTTCCTTCTAAATTTGGATAAAAGGTAAATTCTTGATGCTTTTTTATCGAAGATTCTATTGTTCCGTCTTCGAGGAATAATGCAACGTTTTTATCAAAGCTTAACCTTTTTAAAGAATTCCAAGCCTTAGCACCTCCATGCTTTTCTATTGAATTCTTTACAATAGTTTCAGCAGAAAGTTGCTGTTTACTACAATTCGTAAAAACAAGAATAGCAATGAGACAAACAAGTAGTTTCTTTAATGCTGTCTGTTTCATTTATTTTCTTTTATTTTTTTGTTTTCTCAGTTTTCCTTCATGATCTAGCGCAATCTTACTATCTCTATATTTACAACAAGGATGCACAGATCCATATGCTTTGTCTGACGCTTTCAGACCTTTTACATCATGCCCAACATTTGTAATATTTTCTTTAATGGTCTTTAAAGAGGTCTTTCTTTCGTCTATAATAATATTTATTTGACGTGTTTTTACATCCCAAATAGCAAATTTTACGCCTTTGGTTTTTAAAGCAGCAGTTTCAATACGCTTTTTGCACATGCCACAAATACCATCAACTTCAAAAGCAACTCTTGCGTTTTTATTCTTTTTTTCTTCTTTGATATCTTGCGCTTGTGCAGAAAAACCAATTAGTAATGCACTTAATAGGAATATAATTTTTTTCATTTTTTTTAACTTTTGTAGGCTTTATTTTCTTTTTTTTCAGAAAAATCATCTGGTGAAAAGGTTATGCTATTCAATTAATTTATTTTAAATCGCAATCCTGCATATACTGCACGTCCAAAAATTGGTGCAAACACAATTGTGGTGTCGAAATTTGGACCAAATGGAGCGTCACTGCCTAAAATAGGCTTTTTTTGCTGAACATTTGTTAGATTTTCGCCACCTAAATAGATTTCAAAGCTTTCTGAAAACACCCTAGTAATTTGCGTATTTAGTAGACTATAACGTTCCGAATATTCTGGTAATTGGTATTGTATTGGGTTGGTTGCCGTATTTGGCAAACGTTGTTTCCCAATATTATTAAAGGTTACATCCAATTTCCATTGTGCGCCATTGCTTTTTGCTGCTGTTTCGTAAGAAATATTTGCAAAAAACCGATTATTGGGCTGAATTGGTTTTTGCAGGTTTCCGCTTTTATAATCGGTTGTAATATCAAAATACTTAAAGGCAGTTCTTAGTTTTAAGCTTTTTACCAATTCGTAGTTTATTTCTACTTGAAAACTATCAGCAATACTCTTTCCGTCTAAATCATAGAAAGAAATTTCTTGTGGATTTTCCCAATCTACCACAACTTGATTGTTGAAATCTGTTCGATAAAAGTCAAACGTAATGTCTCCTTTTTTATCAAACAACTTAAATTTTTGGAGATACGAAACTCCGTAATTCCAGGCCGTTTCAGGATTTAATCCGTAGATGTTTCCGCCAATGTCGTCAATATTTATTTTCCTAGAACTTGCAAATAATTGTTGATTCTCAGCAAAAATATTAGCACTTCTTTTCCCTCTTCCTGCAGAGGCTCTAAAAACTCCCTTTTCCCAAGGTACATATCTCAGATGGATTCTCGGTGTCATAAAAGTACCTAATAAGTTATGCCTATCTATACGTATTCCTGCGGTTAAACTAAAGTCTTCTAAATTGTCAAAAGCATATTCGAAAAAAGCACCTATTGCGTTTTCTTTTCTGTTGTAGTTGCTTGTATTGATTAATTCACTGTAGCTATCGTGCGTAAAATTAATTCCTGTTTTAAACTTGCTTCTGGTATCACCAATAATAGAATTAAAAAGCAAGTTTGAATACAGACTTTCATGTATAATATCATACACATTTATACCAAAATAAGAATCTTGCTGATGATTGCTGTACGCTATTTGCAAACCAAAACTTTGAAATGGTAATTCCGGAAAAACATAGCCCAGTTTTAAGGAAGTTTCAAAACGTTTCGTATCAATTTCACTTCCCCATACTTCATTAGATTTTATTGTAGAATTTGGAGATATTCTATCTGTTTCTGGATTGAAATTAAGTTCTCCAGTTTGTTTTTCATCATTTAGAAACCGAGCAGTTATAAAGCTGACCCAGCCATTTTGAGCGTCTGTGTATTGCCAACGGCTCATTACATTTATTTGATTGGCTAAAGGAGCATCTAAAAAATTGTCGTTGTTATTATCAAATTTTTCACCTCTATAGTTTCCGTGAAGATATAAACCGGTTTGCCATTTTTCTGAAACTCTTTGGTTAAAATGAGTGTTTAATTCCAAGCGACCATTTAGAGAACTATAGGCGTTTAAGAAGAATTTATTGTCGGAAAAAGGTTTTACCAATTCTGCATTTATTTGTCCAGAAATACTTTCATATCCATTTACTACAGAACCTGCACCTTTTGTAATTTGAATACTTTCTACCCAAGTTCCTGGTGTAAATGTCAATCCAAAAGCTTGAGAAGCGCCTCTAATAGAGGGAATATTTTCTTGCATAATTTGCAAATATGGACTCTTAAGTCCTAACATTTGTATTTGACGCGTTCCTGTTAAGGCGTCAGAAAAGCTAACATCTATAGAAGGATTTGTTTCAAAACTCTCTGCTAAATTGCAGCAGGCAGCTTTTAATAATTCGTCATTATTTACGGTAAAAGTATTGGCCGTGGCAAATAAAGATTTCTGTATAGCATCTCTTTTGCTGCGAATTGTTATTTCTTTCAAAGTACTCTCTGACCTTATAAAATGACGAATTGGTGTTAAATTAGATACGTTTATAGTATCGGTTATATAGCCGATATAACTTACAACTAGTTTTTTGTATTCCTTTTTGTAGGGTATTGTAAACCTTCCTTTATCATTGGTAATTGCCCCAATATTTGTGTGTAGCCAATTTACAGTTGCACCTGGAATGCCTATATTGGTCTTAGGGTTTTGGGCATCCATAATCATTCCTTTTAAATTAGTCTGTGCAATAATGAATGACGGAAAGAGTAGGATAAGGCTATAAAAAATGTATTTTTTCACTATTATTTATGTTATGATGATTTAAAATATTTTCTAAAAAGAAAGTTTTGTCTCGTTGTAATTAGATTAAAATTAAAGAAGAAGAGATTGGTATCGCACTTGTTTGTCTCTAGGGATTTTTTTTGAGGATTTTTTTTGGTAAGTATTCTCTTGAGAGAATTCATCTCCTAGTAGAATGCTATGAAAAATAAAATCTGTAACGCTACACTTTTCTTTTGTTATTGCTAGTTCGTTTGACACGTAAGCATGCAATTCGTATTTATGTTCAATTGATTGCTCTTTAATTGATTGAATTTCATAGGTGCAATAATCTTTAATTTTGAGATAAAAATCGACTTTGTTGTCATTTTTACAAACTTTAGGTTTATCTATGTATGAGACCATAATTAAAAAACCGCTCCAATAATGGCTATCTACCGTAACTGAAAAGGCAGAAAATAGCATCAAAAAGACTGCTGTAGGAGATACTATTTTGTTAACGATGATTTTCATTTCAATAGCAAATTTAAGGTAAGCAATACTAACTTTTTATTAAATTGATGATTAGTTGTCTTTTAGATGTAATTGTGTATTTATAAAGAAAAAATATATGCTCGACTGTTATGCATAAAGTAGGATGATAAAGTTTTCTTAAGATTTATTTTTATTATTGAAAGTTTAGGTGTTTTATCAGAAATTTAGTTTCCAAAATGACTGCATTTTTATGTTTTTTATAATAGAAATTCATTTAATTTTACAGTGCTCAAATATTAACAAGAACAGAGGAAAATGGAAATAGAAAGTATTAAAAATAAAATAGAAAATATAATTTCTTCAAAAACTAGTTTAGAAGAAAAGTTACAAGGTATTTGCGATTTATTAGAAACTGAGATTTCTCATTATGATTGGGTGGGTTTTTATTTCAAGAATGGAGATAAAAACGAATTAAAGTTAGCTCAATATACTGGAGAGGAAACAGAGCACACAATTATTCCTTTCGGAAAGGGTATTTGTGGTCAAGTTGCCTTAAGTAATAAGAATTTTGTGGTGCAAGATGTTTCTGAACAAGAAAATTATATTTCTTGTGGTTGGAAAGTCAAGTCTGAAATTGTAGTTCCTATTTTTGTGAATGAGAAAAATATTGGACAAATAGATATTGACTCTCATACCGCAAATATATTTAATTCAGACGATGAAGAATTACTTGAGTTTATCTGTAGAAAAGTAGCTGAAATTTTATAAATTATAGCAACCTAAAAGGGTGAGATAAAAAACCTAGTTTTCAGGGAGTTATAATTTTTTTTTTATATCTTTGGGAAAGATATTTTTTAAAAGTAATTGGACACTCATTAAATCCCCCCCGAATGATGAAAACACAAAAAGCAGAAACAGCTTTAAATCTAGAAAACACAAATCTAGATAAAAGAAGAAAGTCAAGAAAATTTTCTAAAAAATTTACCGAATGGTTTCGAAATTTTTTAGAAAATAGCGAGTAAACTTTAACTAATTACTATTTGCGTTTTCTTCTAGTCTTAATGCAACAGAATCAGTGTATTGCAAGTAATGTAATTAGTGAAAAATCTAATTAAATTTCAGCTCTAACTATACTTAGATAATTGCGATATAAATATTAAAAGTGATTTTGTATTCGTTTGTTTATGGTTAAAAAAAGAATTATTTTTTTCTGGAATTTGAGCCAATTCGAGTAAAAATAAAGCAAGAAGGGTTTCAAGAAATTATAAAATATTAGGAGAAGAATTTGAAGTAAAAGTGTACTCAAATTAGATGTTAATTACTTCTGTTTTTTGTTATTATCTTTTTATTGCCTTAGAGCGTTCATTTTACTAATTTTGTCTGCTTAACAACACAACACTAAATGAGCACTTCAAGAAAAATTAAAACCGCATTAATTTCGGTATTTCACAAAGATGGTTTGGCACCAATTGTAAGAAAATTAGATGAATTAAATGTGACTATTTATTCAACAGGAGGAACAGAAAAATTTATCAAAGAACTTGGTATAAACGTAGTTCCTGTAGAAGATGTTACTTCTTATCCATCCATTTTGGGTGGAAGGGTAAAAACATTACATCCAAAAATTTTTGGAGGAATTTTAAATAGACAAGACCATACCGGAGATGTTGCTGAATTAGCAGAATATAATATTCCGCAGATAGACCTCGTAATTGTAGACTTGTATCCGTTTGAAAAAACAGTTGCCTCTGGAGCTTCCGAGGAAGATATTGTAGAGAAAATTGACATTGGTGGTATTTCTTTAATTAGAGCATCTGCCAAAAATTTTAAGGATACTTTTACTGTTTCTTCGATGGATCAGTACGATGATTTTCTGTCAGTCTTATCAGAAAATAAAGGAGAAACTACTATTGATCAAAGAAAGAAATTTGCAGCAAAATCTTTTAATATTTCTTCTCATTACGACACTGCCATTTTTAATTATTTTAATGCTAATGAAGAACCAGCATTAAAAGTTAGTGAAACAAATGCACAAATTTTGAGATACGGAGAAAATCCCCATCAAAAAGGGTATTTCTTTGGAGATTTAGAAACAATTTTCGACAAACTACACGGTAAAGAGTTAAGCTATAATAATTTATTAGATGTTGACGCTGCTGTAAATCTAATTGAAGAATTTAAAGGGGAGGCGCCAACTTTTGCTATTTTAAAGCATAATAACGCTTGTGGTTTTGCACAGAGAGAAACCATACAGCAAGCATATATAGATGCACTGGCTGGAGATCCTGTTTCTGCTTTTGGTGGAGTTTTAATTGCGAATACAGAAATAGATGCAGCCACCGCAGAAGAAATTCATAAATTATTCTGTGAAGTAGTAATTGCGCCGAGCTATTCAGATGAAGCTTTGTCAATTTTAAAAGGAAAGAAAAATAGAATTATCTTAATTAAAAAAGAAGTTAAATTACCTACAACAACAATTAGAACTTGTTTAAATGGTAATTTAGTTCAAGATAAAGATAGTATTACAGATACCTTAGAAGATTTAAAGTATGTGACCAATAATAAACCTTCAGAAAGCGAGTTAGAAGACTTATTGTTTGCCTCAAAATTATGTAAAAACACCAAGTCTAATACAATTATTCTAGTAAAGAATAAGCAATTATTAGCTGGTGGTACTGGTCAAACAAGCAGAGTAGACGCACTAAATCAGGCAATTGAAAAAGCAAATTCTTTTAAATTTGATTTAAAAGGATCTGTAATGGCAAGTGATGCATTTTTTCCTTTTCCAGACTGTGTAGAGATCGCCGACAATGCAGGTATAAAGAGTGTAATTCAACCAGGAGGTTCTATTAAAGATCAATTAAGTATAGATTATTGTAATAAAAATAATTTAGCTATGGTAATGACAGGAACAAGACATTTTAAACATTAATAATTTATTTACAATCAGAAATTTACTAAGTTTGTAAAGCTAGATTTGAAATAATACAACAAAGATATTTTATGGGTTTTTTTGATTTTATGACCGAAGATATTGCGATTGATTTAGGAACCGCAAATACATTGATAATTCACAACGGAAAAGTGGTTATTGATAGTCCTTCTATTGTTGCAAGAGATAGAACTACGGGTAAAATTATTGCAATTGGTAAAGAAGCCAATTTAATGCAAGGAAAGACCCATGAAAATATTAAGACAATTCGTCCTTTAAAAGACGGAGTAATCGCAGATTTTCAAGCTTCAGAAGAAATGATTAAGGAATTTGTAAAGCAAATTCCATCAATCAAAAAGAAATTATTTCCACCAGCTTTAAGAATGGTAATTTGTATTCCTTCAGGAATTACAGAAGTAGAAAAACGTGCTGTTAGAGATTCTGCAAAACACATGAATGCCAAGGAAATCTATCTAATATACGAGCCTATGGCAGCCGCAATAGGTGTTGGTATTGATATTATGGAGCCTAAAGGAAATATGATTATTGATATTGGCGGAGGTACAACAGAAATTGCTGTTATTGCGCTGGCCGGTATTGTTTGTGATCAATCTGTAAAAGTCGCAGGAGATTTATTTACAAATGATATTATGTATTATATGCGCACACAACACAATTTACATGTTGGAGAAACTACTGCAGAAAAAGTAAAAATTACTATTGGGGCCGCTACAGAAGATTTAGAAACTCCACCAGAAGACATGTTAGTTCAAGGTAGAGATTTATTAAGTGGTAAACCAAAACAAGTGCAGGTTTCTTATAGAGAAATTGCAAAAGCTCTGGATAAATCTATTTTAAGAATAGAAGACGCAGTGATGGAAACATTGTCTAAAACACCACCAGAATTAGCTGCAGATATCTATAATACTGGTATTTATTTAGCAGGCGGAGGTTCTATGTTAAGAGGTTTGGATAAAAGACTTTCTAGAAAAACAGATTTACCGGTTTATGTTGCCGAAGACCCACTAAGAGCTGTAGTTCGTGGAACAGGAATTGCTCTTAAAGAATTAGGTAAATATAAAAGTGTATTGATGAAATAATCTTTTAGAAGTTCTAAAAATGCAACAACTTATTTACTTTTTTCAAAAGTTTAAATATTTTTTATTCTTTTTGTTGTTGCAGTTTTTTGCGATAACAATTACTTTTAATAATCTCAACTTTCATAAGAGTAAGTTCGTAAACTCTGCAAATAAAATTACTGGAGGCTTGTACAATCAGGTGTCTAATATTTCTAATTACTTTTCTCTAAAATCTACAAGTGAGGAGCTTATAGAAGAAAATATTCGCTTGATAAATTTATTGCAACAAAAAAGAGTAACTCCTTTTTCTTCGGATTCAATTCTTATAGATACGGTAAAGTATTCTCAAAAATATACATTTTTAAATGCGAAAATCATTAATAATAATTATTCAAATGCATTTAACTTCTTGACAATTGACAAAGGAGAAAATGATGGTTTAGCGAAAGAAATGGCAGTGGTTAATGGCAAAGGGATTATTGGAATTACAGATAATACCTCTTTGAATTATACGAGAGTTCAATCTATTTTAAATAAAAACAGTAAACTAAATGCAAGATTAAAAAATGGTTATTTTGGTACCTTAAAATGGAGCGGATTAGATTACAACATCGTTCAATTAACAGATATTCCAAGACAAGCTCCAGTGAAAATTGGTGATACGATAGAAACTGGAGGTAAATCTACTATTTTTCCGGAAGGAATTTTAATTGGTACCGTATTTAAAATTGACAGTAATAAGAGTATAGACAAAGTAATTGATGTAAAGTTGTTTAATGACATGAGTAATATTGGGGCGGTGTATGTTATTAAAAATTTACATAAAAAAGAAATTAAATCTTTAGAAAATCCAATAAATGAATAAGACAATCTATTTTGGACTTCTTTTTGTGTTCTTAGTTTTTATTCAAGTTTTTGTTTTAAATAATATATTATTTTTAGGATATGTAAACCCATATCTTTATATAATTTTCGTTTTTATATATCCATTACAAAAAAATAGATTTACGCTTTTATTTATTTCGTTTATATTGGGTTTAAGTATCGATTTATTTTCTGACTCTGGAGGAATACACGCTTTTTCAACTTTAAGTATTGCTTATTTTAGATTATTTTTTGTAAAAGTATTTTTTAGAAAATTTGAAAATGACTATCCTTTTTTTAAGTTGAGTTTAGAACCATTTGGTAAGAAATTTAACTATGTGGTAACTTTAACAGTAATACATCATTTTATACTATTTTCTTTCGCTAACTTTAGTTTCCAAAATATTTCTCATGTACTAGCAAATACATTGTATTCAAGTCTTTTTACGTTGATATTATATTTTCTGGGAATTTATATTTTTTCTAAAAAACAATAATGCAAAAAAGTTTTTTACTTTACTTTTTAATCACACTAGTAGGCGTGGTTTTTATAGGTCGTTTATTTCAACTTCAAATAGTTCGAGGTGAGAGTTATGATCCTATTCATAATGCTGCAGTAAAAATTGATTTTGATTATCCAGAAAGAGGTTATATTTACGATAGAAATGGTGTTTTATTGGTGGCAAATCAACTTTCTTACGATGTAATGGTTCAGCCAAATCAGGTAAATACTTTAGATACAATAGAGTTTTGCAAACTTTTAAAAATTAATAAAAAAGACTTCTTAAAGAGATATAAAAAAGCAAATAGTTTTGCGTCCTATCTCCCCTCTGTTTTCCTGAAACAATTGGCTAAAGAAGATTTTGCTTTTCTTCAAGAAAAACTTCATAAGTATCACGGATTTTTTATTCAGAAGAGAATCATTAGAAAATATCCTATAAATGCTGCAGCAAATGTATTGGGTTATATTGGTGAAGTAAATGAGCAATTAGCAAAAACCAATGCGTATTATGAAGCGGGTGAGTTAATTGGTAAGGATGGTATAGAAAAGCAATACGAAAAATTTTTAAGAGGTGAAAAAGGAAAAAAATATTTAAAGCGGAATAATCTTAATAAAGTTACGGGTTCGTTCAAGAATGGAGAGAAAGACACGTTGGCAGAAAATGGTAAAGATTTAACGCTTACACTAGATATTAAACTACAACAATATGCTCAGAAATTAATGACAAGTAAAAGAGGGGGTATTGTAGCATTAGAACCGTCTACCGGAGAAATTTTAGCCTTGGTAACTGCACCTTCCTATGACCCTAACATGTTGGTGGGTAGAAAAAGGTCTAAAAATTCGTCAATTTTAATGGATCCTGAAAATTTAGAAAAACCTACTTATGATAGAGGTTTAAAAGCTTCTTATCCTCCAGGATCTCCTTTTAAAATGATGAATGCTTTAATTGGGTTACAAGAAGGTGTTATCACAGAACAAACTCCTTTTTACTGTTATAATGGGTACCGGTATGGAAATAGAAAAGGTGAATTTATGGGCTGTCATTGTGGTGTATTTGGTAAGCCAATAAAATTAAAGACGGCTATTGCTAAATCATGTAACAGTTATTTTTCTAATACATACAAACGAATTGTTGAAAAAAACAATAAACCTTCTGAAGGTTTAGATGATTGGAGTGCTCATGTTAGAAGTTTCGGTTTGGGAGATTATTTAGGATATGATTTACCTCAAGGTAGTCCAGGTTTAATTCCCACAGGAAAGTATTATGACGATGCATATCGCTATTCTTGGAACGCTTCTACAAATATTTCTAATGCCATTGGGCAAGGAGAAGTGTTAACGACTCCAATTCAATTGGCGAATTTTACAGCCGCAATTGCGAATAAAGGGTATTTTTATACGCCTCATATACTGAAAGAGGTAGATAAAAGCCCGATAAACTTTCCAAATTTTACGGAACGCAAACAAACCACAATAGACACCAAACATTTTAGTCCGATCATAGAGGCAATGTACGAGGTTTATAAAACGGGAACAGGTAAGTTTAGTCAGGTAAAAGGGCTTCAGATTTGTGGTAAAACAGGAACATCTGAAAATTACGCAGTGGTTAATGGAGAAAGAATTAAGCTAGAAGATCATTCCATTCTAGTAGCATTTGCTCCAAAAGATAATCCTAAAATAGCAATTGCTATTTTTGTAGAAAATGGTGGTTATGGTTCTACTATAGCGGCTCCTATTGCAAGTTTAATGATTGAGAAATATTTAAATGGTAAAATTTCTAAGGCAACAAAGTATCGAGAAAAGAATATATTAAAGATGAGTCTAAAGCCGGAATATGATAAATTAATCCCTAAATTAGAAGAAATTGCGTCAAGAACGAAATAATATTTTTGCAGGAATCGACTGGCTTTTGATAATTATTTTTATAGTTTTAGTCAGTTTTGGGTGGTTAAATATTTATTCGGCCTCAAAAACAGCGCAAGATTTTGAATTGCTAAGTTTTTCAACAAACTATGGTAAACAGTTGATCTTTATTTTTTTAACAATTCCATTAGTTATTATTATTCTGTTTTTTAACTCTCAATTCTACGAGCGGTTCTCAAGCGTACTTTATATTTTTTCTTTGCTATCTCTTTTTGGATTGTTTCTTTTTGGAAAAACGATTAATGGGGCTACTTCTTGGTATAATTTTGGTGCACTGGGCTTGCAGCCTTCAGAGTTTGCAAAAGCTTTTACTGCATTAGCAGTTGCAAAATTATTAAGCGACCGGCAGTATAATTTTAATTTAATAAAAAATCAAATTAAGGCTTTTGTAATCATATTTATGCCTGCTTTTTTAATTATGTTGCAACCGGATGCTGGTTCTGCAATTATTTATCTTGCTTTTTTCTTTGTACTCTATCGAGAGGGACTGACTTTAAATTACATTATTTTTGGTGTTTTAGTAATTGTATTATTCATTCTCACTATTTTGTTTGGAGTATCTGTAGTGCTATCAGGTTTATATATACTAATTACTGTTTTTACAATATATATAATTTATAAAGGAGGAAAACGTTTCCTTCGTTTTAATTGGCATAAGGTAATAGGAGTATATGGTGTTGTAGCTATTTTTATATTAGGGACGGGCTTCACTTATAATAATATATTCAAACAACACCATAGAGATCGTTTTGAGATTCTTTTAGGTTTAAAAAAGGATAATAAAGGTATTGGTTATAATTCTCACCAATCTGAATTAACCATTAGCTCTGGAGGTTTAAGTGGAAAAGGATTCTTAAAAGGAGATCTAACACAAGGAGATTTTGTCCCAGAACAACATACAGATTACATTTTTAGCGTTATTGGCGAGGAATGGGGATTTTTTGGAAGTGCTATGGTTGTTATTTTATTTATGATAATGATGTATAGAATTATCTATTTGGCAGAAACACATACCAATAAATTTGGAAGGATTTACGGATATAGTTTGGCGTCAATTCTATTTTTTCACGTAATTGTAAATATTGGAATGGTAATCGGTTTGTTACCAACTGTAGGAATTCCACTACCTTTTTTTAGTTATGGTGGTTCTTCTCTATGGGGTTTTACGATATTACTTTTTATTTTTATACGGTTAGATGCTCATAAAAATTACGATTTGTAATTTCAAGAGTAGCGTGTTTATAAAAATAAAGTATTAATATTTTTTTAAACTGATACCTCATCTGCCTGATGTATTAAAACAGATAGCGATGCTTTGTAAGACCATTGTATGGCGGACGTGGTAATTTTAGTCAGGAAAATAATAAGATATATAACTTATAAGAATAATGCTTCTACGGTCTCTAAAATGGCAATTTGTAAAATAGATTGTAGTTTGTAAAATGCAATTGAGACACCTACTAATTTAAATAGTTAAAGCGTAAAAAATAACTTTCATTTAAATTATAAACACAAAAAACTCTGAATATTTATATTCAGAGTTTTTTAAATTTTTTAAGAACTAAAATCTTACAATGCAGCTACGTGCTTTGTTAATTTAGACTTTAAATTAGCAGCTTTATTCTTGTGAATAATGTTGTTCTTAGCTAATTTATCTAACATTGAAATTACAGCATTTAACTTACCTTCTGCTTCTTTCTTGTCTTCAGATGTGCGTAAATCTCTTACAGCATTTCTTGTTGTCTTGTGCTGATATTTGTTACGTAATCTTTTAGCTTCGTTACTTCTAATTCTCTTTAATGCTGACTTGTGATTTGCCATAATTCTTGTTTCGTTTTTTTATTAAAACTTTTTGTAGTCCGTACGGGAATCGAACCCGTGTTACATGGATGAAAACCATGCGTCCTAACCCCTAGACGAACGGACCAGAACAATTAAGTATGCCCTAATTGCGGGTGCAAATATACAATGTTTTTTAAATTGTGCAATGGTTTTTAAAAAAAAAATACATTTTTTTTTAAATTAATATGCCTTTGCAAAAAGCACCCTTTTAAAAGAGGGTTTTCCGCTAAAAACACAAGCTCCAATTTCTTCTTTGGCAGCATTAGGAATACATCTAATAGTTGCTTTGGTTAGTTCTTTTATTCTGTCTTCTGTTTCCTCTGTTCCGTCCCAGTGTGCCGAAACAAAACCACCTTTATTTTTTATGATTGCTTTAAAATCCTCAAAATTATCTACAGAAGTGGTGTGTTCACCTCTAAAATCGATTGCTTTTTTAAATAAGTTTTCTTGAATTTCTTCCAAAAGATTGCTAACAAAGTCTACGACTTCACTTTGAGCAACCGTTTGTTTCTCAAAAGTGTCTCTTCTTGCAACTTCTAAAGTACCATTTTCTAGATCTCTATTTCCAATAGCAATCCTAACAGGAACTCCTTTTAATTCATATTCTGCAAATTTTGCACCGGGTCTATAGGTATCTCGATCATCAAATTTCACGGCAATACCTTTTTCACGTAACTCTTTTACAAATACAGCCACCTTCTCTGAGATCGCTTCTAATTGCGCTTCATTTTTATAAATTGGCACTATGACAACTTGAATTGGTGCCAATTTAGGAGGTAGAACTAAACCACTGTCATCTGAGTGTGTCATAATTAATCCTCCGATTAAACGAGTAGAAACCCCCCAAGAAGTAGCCCAGACATGTTCTTTTTTCCCCTCTTTAGAAGTGAACTTTACATCAAAGGCCTTGGCAAAATTTTGACCTAAAAAATGACTCGTACCAGCCTGTAATGCTTTACCATCCTGCATTAACGCTTCAATAGTTAAGGTGTCTTCTGCGCCCGCAAAACGTTCGCTGTCAGATTTTGATCCTTTTATAACGGGCATTGCCATAAATTCTTCAGCAAAAGTTGCATAGACTTCTTGCATTTGTTGTGCCTCTGAGATTGCTTCTGCTTTTGTTTCATGTGCGGTGTGACCTTCTTGCCATAAAAACTCTGCTGTTCTTAAAAATAAACGGGTACGCATTTCCCAACGAACAACATTAGCCCATTGATTTATTAATAGCGGCAAATCCCTATATGATTGAATCCATCCTTTATAGGTGCTCCAGATAATTGCTTCAGAAGTGGGTCTAACCACTAATTCTTCCTCCAATTTAGCATCTGGATCTACTCTTAATTTACCCGGGTTATCAGGGTCGTTTTGCAACCTATAATGGGTAACTACTGCACATTCTTTCGCGAAACCCTCAGCATTTTTTTCTTCAGCTTCAAATAGACTTTTAGGTACAAAAAGAGGGAAATAGGCATTTTGATGTCCAGTTTCCTTGAACATTCTATCCAACTCTGCTTGCATTTTTTCCCAAATAGCAAAACCATATGGTTTTATAACCATACAGCCTCGTACCGCTGAGTTTTCTGCTAAATCTGCTTTAACAACTAATTCGTTGTACCATTTAGAATAATCGTCTGCTCTTTTTGTTAAATGTTTACTCATAATCAAAAGTTTGGCACAAAAATTGTTACCTTTAAAGTGAAATATATGTTAAAAGAATCTATCGTATTTTAAAGTAATGAATACAAAATTACTACAAAAAGCTTAGAGACCAAGTAAAGTTTAGATTTTTTTGCTTAACAATCTTTCATCAATATTAATGTTTACTAAAAAGCAAGTCTTATGAAACTATCATATAAAAAGAGCAATATTAACAAATTTATTTTATTGAGTATCGCTAATTTATTTTTGATTTCTTGTGGTACTTATCAGAGTGTTTACAATAATAATGATGGAATTTATAACAGTGATACAGAGCTTCAAACGAAAAATAAAGTTATTGTTGTAGATGCAATAGAATACGAAAATTATGATAATAATTATTTTACAAATGAGCTTGAGCGTCTTGATAATTTAGATGATGAAGCTATTTTTACAGAGGTAGATTCTTACAATTCTCCGGATAGCTTATATGTAGAAGACGATTTAAATTATAATACAAATCCTTCTTGGGGAAATAATGAGGATAATGATGTTGTTGTAAATGTAAATTTAATTAACGATTCTTATTGGAATAATTTCGGACCTGGTTTTAATAATTTTGGATGGAATAACAACGGCTTTAATAATTGGGGATCTAGAGGTAGATGGGGTTGGAATAATGGGTTTAATAATTGGGGATACAATCCTTTTTGGAATCCATACTACAATAACTATGCATATGGATGGGGCTTTAATAATGGCTTTTACAATCCTTATTATGGTGCTTTTGTAAATCCTTATAGATTCAATAATAATAGATATTATAATAACTCAAGAAGTGGCAGAAGAGCTGCATATAATAACTTTTATAGGTCAGATAATGTAAATTCGAGATATTCGTCTGCTACATCAAGAAGAAGATCAAGTAGTACTAAACCAAATTCATCTTCAACTAGAAGATTTAGTTCAGCGGTTGGAAAACCAACAAGAAGAATTTCTTCATCGACGAGAAGAGTTTCATCTAACACCTCTAGAAATTCTAGTAGTACAAGACAAAATTCAGCAATTAGAAGCAACTCGTCAACGAGAAGAAATGCTGCTGCAAGTACAAGAGGAAACGCTACTTCTAAAAGAAGAAATAATGTAAATAGAAGTTCTTCAAATACTTCAAGAAGAACAAGTACACCCGCTAGAAATTCGAATTCAACACAAAGAAGTTCGGGCAGAAATTCATCTTCAAGAAGTAGTTCAACAAGAAGTAGTTCAACAAGAAGTAGCTCAACTAGAAGTGGTTCTAGCAGCGGTTCATCTTCGTCTAGAAGAAGGAATAATTAAGATTTTATATCATTAGAAAAGCACTAAAATGAAAATTTTTTTAACAGTAGCGGCATTGCTCGCACTAGTATCAGCGTCTTATTCTCAATCTTTGGGATACCAAGATTTAGCTCTCTTATTTTCTCAAGACGACGCAAACGGAACAGCTCGATTTACCTCTATGAGTGGTGCATTTGGTGCATTGGGAGGTGATCTCTCTGTAATGAGTATAAATCCTGCTGGTTTATCAGTTTATAATAATAGTTCTTTTGCGGGTTCGTTTAATTCTAGAAGTACAGATATTACAGCTAATTATTACGGAACTGCCAGAAAGAGCCAAGATCAATTTTTAAATTTATCTCAAGCAGGTGCTGTTTTAGTTTTTACGAATACGTATACATCGGATTGGAGTAAATTTGCAATTGGTTTTAATTATAGCATAACTAAAGATTTTACAAATAGTTTTGAAGCGAGAGGAAATAGTGGAGTTCCAACTTTTAGAGATTTTCCGTTAGATGATAATACACCAACTATAGATTACAGCGTTGCTCAAGAACAACGTTTTTTTAATAACTACACAGGTGAAATAAGTGAAATGAATGTTGCTTTTTCTTCAATTTATAAAGATAAATTACATTTAGGTGCTGCTTTAAATTTTTACGATTTGAACTTTAGCCAGCGTTCCACTTTGGTTGAATTCAACAGGGATGAAGAGGGAAATATCTTAGACGCAAATTTATACCAAGAAAATTTTACATCAGGAGGAGGTATTTCTCTAAACGCAGGTTTTATTTACAAAGCGAATGAAAATTTTAGATTTGGGCTTTCTTACCAAACACCAACTTTGTTCTCAGAATTACTAGAGGAATCTAATATTTTAGAGAATGATGGTTTTATGGGAGACACTGAAATTATCGTTAGTGAAGATTTAGATTTTACGTATTCTAATAATGTTGATGAAAATGGAGAAGATTTTTTTCCATCACAAAGATTTATTTATAGATTAAAAATACCTAGTAAATTAACAGCAAGTGCTGCTTTTATTTTTGGTAAAAAAGGCTTATTTAGTATTGATTATATAAATAAAAAGTATAAAAATATAAACTTATCCAATGCAAATTTTTCAAATGAAAATCAATTTTTTCAAAACGAATTAAGAAATACACATTCATTTAACGTAGGTTCAGAATGGCGCTTCGAAAGATTTAGTGTAAGAGGAGGTTATAAGTTTGAACAAAGCCCAGATAAATTAGCTTTAGATTCAGATAATTTAGAAGGGTATTCTTTTGGAGGAGGTTATGATTTTGGAAACTTTAAATTAGATTTTGCCTACAGTGATAGTAATAGAACCGCACCCTATAACTTTTATTCAGGTTTTGATGTAAACTCAGCGAACTTATTAATTGATAATAGGTTTTTTACAACTACAATTACCATAAGTTTATAATCTATAGATACTTAAAAATCAAGACTCCACTCGATTTGATATTTAAATTATTAAATCTACAGGAGTCTTGAAGTATTATCTCCATAAAATAATCTTATCTATCTTTTTTCCCTTAATTTTGCAATTCAATATTTAAAACATGTCAGAAACTAAAATTACGATACAAGAAACTACGAATAATACCATAATTAAATACAACAGTAATACGGTTTTAATTAATGGAGGTAGTTACGAGTTTAACAATATAGATGAGGCTAAAAATTCTCCATTAGCACAAGAATTATTTTATTTACCATTTGTAAAAAAGGTGTTTATTACAGCAAATTTTATAGCGATTCAACGTTTTGATATTTTAGAATGGATAGATGTTCAAGAAGAAGTAAAAGAACAAATAGAAGTCTATTTAAATGATGGAAATGCAGTTGTAAACGAACAAAATACTTCAAAAAAAGAAGCTATTGAGGTATATGCAGAAGTAACACCAAACCCAGCAGTAATGAAGTTTGGAACGAACAAAGCATTGACACAAACAGACGTTGAGTTTAAGAATATAGATGAAGCAAATACGTCATCACCTTTAGCGCAAGCAATTTTTAATTTTCCGTTTGTAAAAGAAGTTTTTATTTCTGACAATTATATTTCTGTTACGAAATATGATATGGTAGATTGGGATGACGTTTACGGAGAAGTAAGAACTTTTATTAGTGAATATTTAGCAGAGGGAAAAACCATTATTAAAGAACTGCCTAAAGAAGAAATTACTACTACAGAAGCGAAAGTAGAAGCGCCAAAAGTAGTTTTAGAAGGAATTGCCGCTCAAATTGTAGATATTCTAGACGAATATATTAAACCTGCAGTTGCTAGTGATGGAGGTAATATTGCTTTTCGTTCTTATGATGAAGAAAATAAAGTAGTAAGTGTAATTTTACAGGGTGCATGTAGTGGATGTCCTTCTTCTACAGCAACTTTAAAAAATGGAATAGAAAATTTATTAAAAGAAATGCTGCCAAATCAAATAAATGAAGTGGTTGCAATTAATGGATAGAAATCATTTTGTTTTGCCTGATGCTTTCTTTTTTTAAATAAAAAAGCTAAAGTTTGAAGATGAAAAGTAAATAATTATATAGAAAAAAGTAATAAAAAACAGTTGCTCACGCTGCAAATTTCTTCACTAAGAAGAATCAAGTCGGGCTTAAATATGTCGAAAATTATTAAACCATATAAAGATTCAGAATTAGGAAAAAAAGAACAGGTAGCAAAAATGTTTGATGCTATTTCTGGCAATTACGATGGTTTAAATCGGGTTATTTCTTTAGGAATTGACGTAAAGTGGCGTAAAAAAGTAGTGGAAATTGTAGGGAAAAATAATCCGAAGCAAATTTTGGATATTGCAACCGGAACTGGTGATTTAGCTTTAATGATGTCTGTTCTAAAACCAGATAGAATTGTAGGCTTAGATATTTCTGTAGGAATGTTAGCTGTAGGTAAACAAAAAATAGCCAAAGCAAATCTTTCTGATAAAATAGAAATGATTGTGGGGGATTCTGAAGAAATGCCTTTTGAAGACAATACTTTTGATGCAATTACAGTTTCTTTTGGCGTGCGTAACTTTGCAAATTTAAATAAAGGAATTAAAGAAATTGCTAGAGTTTTAAAATCTACAGGAGTTCTGGTTATTCTAGAAACTTCAAATCCTGTAAAATTTCCTTTTAAACAAGGGTATAAATTATATACAAACTTGTTTTTACCGGTAGTTGGTAAATTGTTTTCTAAAGACAAAGTTGCATATTCATATTTATCAGAATCTGCAAATTCTTTTCCTTTTGGAGAAACATTCAACAATATTTTAAAAAGAAATGGGTTTACTACTACAGAATACAAACCGGTAACCTTTGGAGTTGCTACAATTTATACTGCGCGTAAATAATTATGAATAAAAAAATCATAACTTTTGGATTTTTTATAGTTTCTTTTACCGCTTTTTTTGCGCAAAAAGAACGGGTAGAATATTTACCAACCTTTGATAAAAAGCCTATTCATTATGGTTTTTATTTGGGAGCTAATCAGAATGATTTTAAATTAAATTTAAGAGAAAGTGTTATTCCAAATGCAAGTATTACAGTAGAATCAGCGCTAGGTTTTAATGTCGGTTTAATTGTAGATTTACGGTTGCATAAAAACTTAAACCTGCGTCTAGAACCAGGTCTGGTTAGTAATATAAAAAAAATTTTATTCAATCATTTAAATACTGCTACCAGTTCGCAAGACAGTATTAGAGAGGTTGGTTCTACGTATTTACATCTTCCTTTGGTTTTTAAATTTAGTACGGATAGATATAAAAATATGCGTCCGTATTTATTAGCTGGGGTTTCTTATGATCATAATTTCTCTAGCAATGAAAAAAATGATGATAATCTATCAGGAGAATTTAGAATGAAAACGCACAATTTCATGTATGAAGTTGGAGTGGGTGTAGATTTTTATCTGTATTACTTTAAGTTTTCACCATCAATTCGGGGCGTTTTTGCGATAAATAACGAAATCAAATATGACGATGACCCAAAGAGTAGATGGACTGCTCCTATTAATTTTTTAGGAACGCGTGGTGTATTTTTAAATTTCGCTTTTGAGTAAGTTTTTTATTTTATAAAATTTCTAAAATATTTCCTTTTCTTAGAAACTAAAGATTGCGTTTAAACTCACTAATTAAAATAGCAGCAGCCGTGGCGACATTTAAACTTTCAGTTTCTTGAGTTTTCCCAAACCTTGGAATTGATATTTTACGTTGAATCTGTTTCTTAACTTCTTTAGAAACACCATTGGCTTCATTTCCTAGGATTAAAATCCCTTCTTTAGGCAACACTGTTTTGTATACATTGTCACCGTCCATATCTGCAATAAAGGTAGGTAAATTAGTTCCTGATAGGTAGTCTTCTAAATCTATATAATGAATAGAAATGCGAGTCAAAGAACCCATAGAGGCTTGCACTACCTTTTGATTATAACAGTCTACAGTATCTTTAGAGCAAACTAATTGCGAAATTCCAAACCAGTCGCACAAACGTATAATTGTGCCTAGGTTCCCCGGATCATTAATCGCATCTAAAGCAAGAATCAAACCTGAGTTTTCAAGTAATTTTTCTTCAGGAATTTTAAAGATACCTAAAACTTTATTAGGCGATTTTAAAGTGCTTATTTTTTTCAATTCGATCTCAGAAATTCTTGTAATTTTATCTTCAGAAATGGCCGTTTTAAAATCATCAGCGCAAAAAAGTATTTCAACTTCAAAAGAAGAATTTAGCAATTCATTCACCACTTTTATACCTTCAGCAATAAATAATTGATGCTTTTGCCGATACTTTTTTTGCGATAAACTTGTTATTAATTTTAGTTGATTTTTTGAGATACTCATTAATTGTGTCTAATTGGAAATAAACCGTTGAAAAATACTATTTTTGATCTTAAATGTACTGCTAAAGTAATGAAAAAACTTTCTTTTTGCTTTTTACTTATTTTATTTTTTGCTGCTTGTAATTCTACAAAACGCGTTGCTGAAAATGAACACATGCTTACGCAAAATTATGTTTTTGTGGATAGTGTTAGAGATAAGAGTACTTCGTTAGAAAAATACATTCTTCAAAAGCCAAATGCTACGTTTTTAGGAGCACCAATTGGCTTATATTTTTACAATTTGGGTAGCTATGAGCATCCAAAAACATCATTAAAATGGGGAGAGAAATATCCGAAGAAATATAAATTTATAAAAAATATTTTTTCAGAAAAACAGAGTATTGCATATGCAAAGTCATTTATTAAATTAAATAAATGGTTCTTAAGTTATGATGCTCCTGTAATTGTTAGTAAAAATAAAGTAAAAAGAACTTCAGATAATTTATGGTCTTATTATAAAACTCAGGGGTACTTTGATTCTAAAGTGATTTCAAAAATTATTAGAGATTCTGTTCATAAAAAGGCGATCGTAGAATATCGCATTCATAAAGGAATACCAACTATTTTAGATACCATAAAGTTAAAAATAGAATCTGAAGTATTAGATTCCATTTATAAAGTTTCTGGCAGGCGCTCTTTGTTGAAAAGTGGTAATCGGTATAATGATAACACGTTTAGAAAGGAAGCAAGCAACGTAGTTAAACTTTTTAGAAATAGCGGAATTTACCATTTTTCTGAAGCAGCTTTGGGTTTTTATGTAGATTCTACGAGTTTAAATTATAAAACAAATGTTGAATTTTTAATTGCTAAAGATCGTTTTAAAGAGGGCAATAGTGGCGATTATGTAAAGCAAGATTATAAAATTCATAAAATTAAAGAAATCAACGTTGTTACAGACTACTCTTATATAAAAAAGGGTGAAGTTTATAACGATACTGTTCGGTATAAAGGAATCAATTTCTTAGCACACAAAAAACTAAAATATAATCCCAAGTATTTAGCACAATCTATCTTTTTTAATTCTGGAGATGTGTACAAAGATACGCTCAGGAATTTGACAAGAAATCATTTAAAATCACTTCAAAATTTTAAATCTACAAACATTGTGTTTACTGCAATAAATGGCTCAGATGACGCGTTAAGAATGGATTTGCTTTTAGCACCAAAAGAAAAGTATACACTTGGTTTTGAAACAGAATTAACCCACTCTAATATAAGAAATATAGGTTCTTCTGCAAAATTTTCTTTAACCAATAGAAATGCATTGAGAGGTGCAGAATTGTTTAAGGTTTCTTTTTTAGGGTCTTATTTTGATGCGAGTAATGGTCCTGGTTGGGAAATTGGTGCAGATGCCTCTTTGGAAATTCCTAGACTATTAGCACCCTTTGGTTTGAGTAAATTAGTTCCAAAAAGAATGTCTCCAAGAACACTTTTTTCTTTGGGCTCTAGTTTTCAGAAAAATATAGGTTTAGATAGGCAAACGTTTACATTTCTATCAGATTATAAATGGCAATACAACAGGAAGAAAACCATTCAATTAGAAATCTTTAACACGCAATATATCCAGAACTTAAATACAAATCGTTTTTTTAATATCTACAGTTCTGAATTTTCTAATTTAAATGCGGTGGCTAAAGTGTACGACCAAGTTAATAATATCACAACAAATCCAAATTTTCCGCTTTCAAGTAATTTAGATAATCAAGTATCGGAAGCAATTGGTTTTATAAGAAAAGTAGCCAATGACGCTAGTTTTAAAGCTACAAATTCCAATGATTATAACACTGTTTTAAATATTCAGAATAGATATAATATTGTTACTTCAGATTTTTTAATTCCTACCTTAGCCTATTCTTATACACACAACAGTCAAATAGATTTTAAAGATAATAATTTTTCATTTTTTAAAGCAAGAGTTTCTAATTCTGGAAATATTTTAGGCCTGTTTTCGGACAACTATAATGCAAATGATAAAAAGACACTTTTTAAAATTCCGTTAGCGCAATATTTTAAAACAGATTTAGAGTACAAACGTTTTTGGGACGTAGGTTCAAATTCAGTTTTCGGAATTAGAACTTTTTTAGGAGCAATTTTAACTTATGACAATTCAGATATCCCTTTTACAAGAAGTTATTTTGCAGGTGGTTCTAATGACATTAGAGCATGGCAAACGTATGAGCTAGGTCCAGGGAGCAGAAACAGTGGTTTAGAATTTAATATTGGTAGTTTTAAGTTTTTAACCAGTGCAGAATATCGTTTCAACTTAGTTCGCAGTTTAAAAGGCGCTCTGTTTATAGATGCAGGTAATATTTGGGATATTTCAGGTTCTGAGTTTGTAGATGAAGATGCTAAATTTAATAGTTTGTCTTCACTAAAAGATATGGCAATTGGCTCTGGAGTAGGAATAAGATATGATTTAAACTTTTTTGTTCTAAGATTTGATATTGGTTTTAAAACTTACGAACCTTATTTAGAGGCGGATAAATGGTTTAAAAACTATAATTTCTCAAGTGCAGTTTATAACATAGGAATCAACTATCCTTTTTAGTGAAATTGGCTAAAAGTCTATAACGTTTTCGTTATTTTCTGCTTTCTTCAAACCACAAAGCGCCTATTTTTAGTATTTTTGAACAAATTAGGAATTAATAAATAAAAATATAATATTATGAGTCACAACATAAAGCCTGGAGTTGCAACAGGAAAAGAAGTGCAAGACATTTTTAAACTTGCCAAAGAAAAAGGATTTGCATTACCAGCTGTAAATGTTATTGGTTCTAGTACTATAAACGGTGTTTTAGAAACTGCAAGAGACTTGAATGCGCCAGTTATTATTCAGTTTTCAAATGGTGGAGCTCAATTTAACGCAGGTAAAGGTTTGTCTAATGTTGGCGAAAAATCTGCAATTGCCGGTGGTATTGCAGGAGCAAAACATGTGCATGAGTTAGCATTGGCTTATGGAGTACCTGTAATTTTGCATACAGATCACTGCTCAAAGAAGTTATTGCCTTGGATAGATGGTTTGTTAGATGCTTCTGAAAAGCATTTTAAAGAAACAGGAAAGCCCTTGTATAGCTCTCATATGATAGATTTATCTGAAGAACCGATAGAAGAAAATATTGAAATATGTAAAACATACCTAGCCAGAATGAGTAAAATGGGTATGACTTTAGAGATTGAATTAGGAATTACAGGTGGTGAAGAAGATGGTGTAGATAATTCTGATGTAGATGTTTCTAAATTGTATACACAACCAGAGGAGGTTGCATATGCTTATGAAGAGTTGTTAAAAGTTTCTCCTCAATTCACTATAGCAGCAGCTTTTGGTAACGTCCATGGTGTTTACAAACCAGGAAACGTAAAACTAACTCCAAAAATTTTAAAGAATTCTCAAGAATATATTTCAAAGAAATATAATTTACCACACAATCATATTGATTTTGTATTTCACGGTGGGTCTGGTTCTTCTGTTGAGGAAATTAGAGAATCTATTGGTTACGGAGTTATTAAAATGAATATTGATACCGATATGCAATTTGCTTTTACAGAAGGTGTTAGAGATTACATGCAAGGTAAAGCGGCCTATTTAGCTACTCAAATTGGAAATCCTGATGGTGCAGAGCAACCAAATAAAAAATATTATGATCCAAGAAAATGGTTCCGTGAAGGAGAAGTTACCTTCATAAACCGTTTAAAACAAGCATTTCAAGACTTAAATAATGTAGATACTTTATAGTATTTCAATTTTAACATTTTAAAAGCATTTTGAATTTTTTCAAAATGCTTTTTTTTTTCAATAAATAGTATCGGTTAATAATCACTTGAAGAAGAAACTAAAATTAGAAAAAATATTCTACATTTGCGATTCATATTTTGAAGTAATAAATTAAAACAAACACCTAAAATGGCTTGGTTTAAAAGAACAGATAAAGGAATTCAAACTTCTACGGAAGATAAAAAAGACACTCCAAAAGGCTTGTGGTATAAAACTCCAAGTGGAAAAGTTATAGATACAGAAGAATTAAAGAGAAATTTATATGTAAGTCCAGAGGACGGGTATCACGTAAGAATAGGAAGTAAAGAGTACTTCGAATTATTCTTTGATAATAATATTTTTTTAGAATTAAATGAAACGCTTACTTCTAAAGATCCTTTAAAATTTGAAGACACAAAAAAATATCCTGAAAGATTAAAAGCTGCACAAGAGAAGACAAAATTAAAAGATGCGGTTAGAACTGCAGTAGGGAAATCTTTAGGAAAAGATATTGTTATTGCAGCTATGGACTTTGCCTTTATAGGCGGCTCTATGGGCTCTGTTGTTGGAGAAAAAATTGCGAGAGCAATAGATTATTCTATAAAAAATAAGATTCCATTTTTAATGGTTTCTAAATCTGGTGGCGCAAGAATGATGGAAGCATCTTTATCTTTGATGCAATTGGTAAAAACATCTTCTAAATTAGCCCAACTAGCAGGAGCAAAAATTCCTTATATTTCTTTATGCACAGATCCAACAACAGGAGGTACAACGGCTTCCTATGCAATGTTAGGTGATATTAATATTGCAGAACCAAATGCATTAATTGCCTTTGCTGGGCCAAGAGTTGTAAGAGATACAACAGGTAAAGATTTACCAGAAGGTTTTCAGAAATCTGAATTTGTCTTAGAGCATGGTTTTTTAGATGCTATTTACGAACGGAAAGAATTAAAAAAACAGATAAATTTATATATCGATTTAATTCAGAACCTTCCGATACGAAAAGAGCAGTTAATCTCATAGAGACTATTTTTATGAAATAGGTAAAATTAAAATCCCCAACCCACATTTACCCCGGCTCTTGGTATTATTACTGGAGAATCAGATAAAAATAAATTTCTTCCTACACCGGCATAAACATCAATTATTAAACCGCCTTTTGAAGTATATTTTGAACCTATTGCAACACCTAAAGCTGCATCGATATATTCTATATTGACCTCATTAAATTGTTTTACAATCACTTTTTTTCCTGCGTTAATCCCTATAAATCCCTCACCAAAGAAATTCCATGGTTTATCGGCAGTAAAATAATGACGAAAATAAGGGGTAACCATTATGTTTTCATTGTATCTAAAATCTGCTTCTTGTTCTACTAAATTAAATAATGCAGAAATTCCAAAAGAATTTTCAATACTAATTTGTTTTTCATAAGAAATCTCTAAGCTCCTAACAACTAGTGCATTTGCAATATTTAATTTTATTTCTTGTTGAGAAAACCCCGAAAAACTTATTAAAAGTCCGAGTATAAATATTATTTTTTTCATCTTTTATTTTTTTATAAACTTACTAAAATCTATATCCTAGAGAAATACCAAAGCGACCTATAATATTATTCTCAAAAAAATCATAATCATCGTTACTTTTCCCTTTAATTAAATTTCTTCCCACACCTAAAAGAACTTCTGTTGTAAATCCTCCTTTCGTAATAAATTTACCTCCAACAGAAATACCTAGCGCAAAACCTGTTTGCTTTTCTATTTTACTACTACTCTGATAACTATCATAGTTGTAATAAATATCTTGATAGGTATTCAGCATTCCAAAACCTTCTATAAAAAAACCTCGAGCGTATTTGTTTTCAGAAAAAAACCATCTGTAGTAGGGTGTAATTGAGAATTTTTTAGGAAAAGCAATATCAGTGTCCGCATAGTCAGAAAAGTTATAAAAGACTGCCATACCGAAAGAAGAATCTTCATTTATTAATCTTTCATAAGAAAGATCTAGGGCGGCAAACGTAATTAAATTAAATGCGTTTATCTTTAATTCGTAATTTTTACCTATATCTTGAGATTCTGTATTCTCTTTCTTCTCCTGAGCTGTAAACTGTGCACTAATAAGAGTTAGTATGAATAGGAATGTTATTTTTTTCATGAATTGTCTTTAATTATTCTAAAGTACCAAATTTATTAAAATAAATACTAATAAATGTTAAAAAACTGCCCGCAACTGAATATTTCCGGTATGAATAGTTTTAGAATTTTCGCTTCTTCTTCCCAAATAACTCAAGTTTAAATTTAAAAAAGAATTTAATTTCCTGTTGAATAAAAGATTCCAAGTATAATTTTTACCTGCTTGCAAACCTTCTAGCATTTGATAAGCAACTGGCGTATTTGTATCTCCTTTAAAATCATTTAAAAAGATATTTACGTTTGCAGTAATTTGATTTTTTTTACCATTTAAGTAATAATATTCTAGTCCAAATTTTTGTTGTGCTAACTTTTCAAAGCTTTGCAAACTATTTTCTTTGTTTTTGTAATGGTAAAAAGCAGTTAATTTATTATTCTCACTGTATAAAAAACTAAGTTTTGGCTGAATTTCTTTTCCTTCAATTACATAATTTCTGTTGTTAAAGTTCTCTGTTTGCAATTCATTGTCGGAGATTTTTACCATCAAATCGAACAACCAAAACGAAGCAAATTTATGTGCAAAATCAATTTGATGTGTTTTTGTACTATTCGCTTGTGTTCCTATGAAATATTGCTGCTTATTGCGCAGTTTACCAAAAGTATAGCTGGTGCTATATTTTTGAATGTTTTTGTTGAAGTACAAACGATTCTGTAAACTGAAATTTAAGCTAATCAGTTTTTCTTCGTTAAAATTAAAAGGATTGAAGTTAAAAGAATTATCTATTCTAGATTGCTCATTTTCGACATTTAAAAAGCTTTCATTATTAAAATGAGAAAGCACCTTTTTGATTCCGTTTTTTGTTTTCCATTGGTTAAAATTGAGGTTGATGGTCTGTTTAAACTTGGCTCTTTGGGTTGCAAGAAAACGTA
>JBNMOF010000002.1:0-32456 GCA_051277175.1 Polaribacter sp. | reverse complement strand
TAGTTAAAACCATTGTCTTGAAAATATTTATGAACAGCAAAAGAAAGTTTAGAACGCACTCTCATCACTGCACTAAATGTATTTGTTCTAACACGCAAATGAGCATTTTCTCTTAAAAACTCAAAACTATGTTTTTTAGGCTGAATTGGATATTCATCTGGATTCGAGTCTCCTAAAATTTCTATTTTTGAAACTTGAATTTCAACAGATTGTCCTTTTCCTTGACTTTCTGCGAGCGTTCCTTTTATAGCGATTGCCGCACCTGTTGTTATTCTTTTTAAAGTATCTTCTGGTGTATTTTCAAAATCGATTACACACTGTATATTATTAATTGTAGATCCATCATTTAAAGCAATAAAGCGGTTACTTCTAAAAGTTCTAACCCAACCTTTGATTATTACTTCTTGCAAGGTTGTACCTGATTTTAAGATTTCTGCTACGTTAGTTTTCATCATCATTTTTAAATATATTGTATTGGGAAATTGTCTTATTAAAAGAGTAAAGATACTTTATTGTTATAAATTAAACAACCAATGATAGGGCAATAATAAGCTAGACTCAGTTGCCAATAATTTACTTGTTAATGTTTTCTAAAGGATATTTTGAAGAAACTATAAACCATAGAATTACGCAATGCAATCTAATAATTATTAAGTTTTTGAGTTCGTCTTTTTTCCTTCCTCTGTTGGGAAAATTTCCATTTTTGGTTCCTTAAATACTTTCTTATTCGCAATTTTCTTTTCGAAGGTCAATAACAAAGAAGGTAAAAGTAACAAGTTAGATACCATTGCTAACAATAAGGTCACAGAAACCAAACCTCCCAAAGCAATTGTACCTCCAAAGCTAGAAAGCGTAAAGACTAAAAATCCAAAGAATAACACGATCGAGGTGTAAAACATACTTACCCCAGTTTCTCTTAATGCGGAATATACAGAAGGTTTAATACGCCACTTATTCGCAATCAGTTCTTGTCGATATTTCGCTAAAAAGTGAATGGTATCGTCTACAGAAATACCAAATGCAATACTAAATACTAATATGGTTGATGGTTTTATAGGAATATTTAAAAAGCCCATTAAACCTGCTGTAATTAGCAAAGGAAGCATATTAGGAATCAAGGAGATTAAGATCATTTGTGGCGATCTAAACATCCAAGCCATAAAAATGGCAATAAGTAAAATAGCCAATGATAACGAGATTACTAAATTTTTAATTAAATAATTGGTTCCCTTTATAAAAACCAACGCCTTTCCTGTTACCGAAACAGTGTACTTGTCTGCAGGAAATTCTTTGGCAATAACTGTTTTTATTCGTTCTTGAATAACATCCATTTTTTCGGTACCGATATCTTTCATAAAGGTGGTAATTCGAGCATAACGTCCTGTGGAATCTACAAACGTTTTTAGCATACCGGCATCGTTATTAGAATTTTTGGTATATGAAAAAATATAACTTTGTTCTTGATTAGTGGGCAATTGATAATACTTTGGATTTCCTTTATAATAGGCTTGTTTTGAGTACTTAACTAGATTTACTACGGAGATTGGCTTTGATAATTCGGGAAAACTTTCGATCGTTTCATTTATTTTTTCCATCTTTTTTAGAGTGGAAAGTTTCATGACACCTTTTTCTTTTTTTGTATCAATTAAAATTTCTAGCGGCATAATACCTCCAAATTCTTTTTCAAAGAATTTAATGTCTTTATAGAATTCTGTGTTTTTAGGCATGTCTTCTATTAAACTTCCAGATACTGTAATTTTATACACGCCAATAATGCTTAAAACAATCACCAATACAGTCGCAAAGTAAATAGTGATTCTTTGGTTTTTTACCATCTTCTCCATCCAATTGACCACATTTTCAATCCATTTTGTTTCCAAATGACTTAAGTGTTTTTTCTTTGGAAGTGGCATAAAACTGTAAATAATCGGAATGATTAATAATGCCAAAATAAAAATACTAATTATATTTACAGAAGCTAAAATTCCGAACTCACGCAGTAAACTACTCTTTACAAAAACAAAGGTTGCAAATCCAGATGCCGTGGTAATATTGGTCATTAAAGTGGCATTTCCAATCTTAGAAATTACACGTTGTAAAGCTTTTGCTTGCTGACCATGTTTTTTTATTTCTTGTTGATATTTATTGATAAGGAAAACGGCATTTGGCACTCCTATTACAATAATTAAAGGTGGTATAAGAGCTGATAAAACGGTAATTTCATAACGAAATAATCCAATAAATCCAAAGGCCCAAATCACACCAATGATCACTACTAAAAGGGTAATAAAGGTTGCTCTGAAAGAGCGAAAGAAAAAGAAGAATATCAAAGCAGTAATTCCTAAAGCACCCAGCACAAAGAGTAAAATTTCATCTTGAATATTTTGTGCATTTAGTGTTCTAATATAGGGCATTCCAGAAACACGAACATCTAGGTTATTCTCTTTCTCAAATTTGTCTATTTCGGGGATGAGTACATCATAAATAAAATTTCTACGTTTTGGCGTATTTATAATTTCTTTTTTAATGTAGATGGCCGTTTGTAAAGTACCAGTTTCTTTATTATAGAGTAGATTGTCGTAAAAAGGAAGCTTTTCAAAAAGCTGTTTTTTAATGGCGTTTACTTCTTCCTTTGTAGTAGGGTCTTTATCATACAAGGGTTCTAAAACAAACTTTCTCTTTTTTCTGTCTGCTTTTAACTTTTTAACATCTGCAATTGAAATGGTAAAGTCAATTTCATCTCTTTCATTAAATTGTGCTACTAATTGGTTCCAAGCGTTAAATTTTTTAGGTGTAAAAACGGTGGAATCTTTAACTCCAAGAATTACTAAATTACCTTCTTCACCAAAAATTTTTAAAAATTTGTTGTATTCTAGATTGGCTATATGATCTTCAGGAAGAAGGTTCGCTTCTGTATATGAGAATTTCATATACTTCATTTGCGATGCCAAAAATGCAGTTATTAGCGCAATGCTCACTAAAACGAAGTAACGGTTTCTTAAAATGATACCAGCTACTTTTGTCCAAAAATTCATATAGGAAATAATTTACGCAAAGGTAACCAAATTGCAGACGAGTTGTAAGCAAAAAAAAAGGTGTTTTTAAAAACACCTTTTTTTATTTCTTCAGTAGTTAAACGGTCATAATTTCTTTCTCTTTTACAGAAAGTTTATCATCTATTTCTTTTACAAAGGCATCTGTAAGTTTTTGAATGTCGGATTCAGAGTCTTTCTTTAAATCATCAGAAATATCTGTTTTTTTAATTTCATTATTGGCATCTTTTCTGGCATTTCGAATACCTACTTTTGCGTGTTCAGCCTCTGATTTTGCCTGTTTTGCTAAACCGATTCTTCTTTCTTCAGTTAGTGGTGGCACATTAATCATAATAATATCACCATTATTCATTGGGTTAAATCCAAGATTCGCAATCATAATTGCTTTTTCAATGGGTTGTAACATATTTTTTTCCCAAGGTTGTACTGCAATAGTTCTTGGGTCTGGAGTGTTCACATTAGCAACTTGACTTAAAGGCGTTTGAGACCCATAATAATCTACCATTACATTTCCTAACATTGCAGGAGTAGCTTTTCCAGCTCTAATAGCTCTCAATTCTTTTTCTAAATGAGCAATGGCACTATTCATCGCCTCTTTAGTAGTATCTAATATAAATTCTATTTCTTCGTTCATCTTGTGTACATTTAATATATCGCGGTATGTTTGTGTAAAATCTATGATCGATACGATTTTTTCTCGAAGTTTCTAGACTTTCAAAATCACTCGAACTGATATTTAAAAATTATTTATTAGTAACAATAGTTCCAATTTTTTTACCTGAAACCAATCTTAATAAGTTTCCGTTCGTGTTCATATCAAACACTATTATGGGTAGGTTATTTTCTTCACTTAATGTAAATGCAGTCATATCCATTACTTTTAAACCTTTTGCGATAACTTCTTTAAAAGTAATCCTTTCAAATTTGACAGCATCTTCATTTTGTTCTGGATCTATATTGTATATTCCATCTACACGAGTTCCTTTTAAAATGGCATCTGCATCGATCTCTATAGCTCTTAAGACGGCTGCAGTATCTGTTGTAAAGTACGGATTTCCTGTTCCTGCACCAAAAATTACAACGCGTCCTTTTTCTAAATGGCGAATTGCTTTTCTTTTAATATAGGGTTCTGCAACTTCTTTTATTTCTAATGCTGTTTGTAGACGCGTATGTACATCTTGGTCTTCCAAAGCACTTTGCAAAGCCAAACCGTTTATACAAGTGGCTAACATTCCCATGTGATCTCCTTGTACACGATCCATACCATTTGCAGCACCCGCAACACCTCTAAATATATTACCACCACCAATTACAATAGCAACCTCGATTCCTTTTTCTACGACTTCTTTAATCTCTGTTGCGTATTCAGCTAAACGTTTTGGGTCGATTCCGTATTGTCTTTCGCCCATTAATGCTTCTCCGCTTAATTTTAAAAGAATTCTTTTGTATTGCATAGTTTATTTTTGATGGTTGCGCAAAATTACGGTTTTTTTTTGATTTTCCTTTTTTTGAACAAAAAAAAACCTTGTTTTCAAATAAGATGAAAACAAGGTTTTTAAATATGATTTTTAGAATATTACTTATCCTAAAATTACTCTTTTAAAGCCACTAACTTCAACATCACCATATGTTTTAACATATTGTGCGACGTTTTTCTTTTCATCTTTAATAAAAGACTGGTCTAAAAGACACTGCTCCATATCTAAAGTTGTATTGTCGGCAACAAATCTATCCATTTTTCCTGGTAAGATTCTATCCCAAATCTGTTCTGGTTTCCCTTCAGCTTTTAATTCAGCTTTAGCAGCCTCTTCAGCTTTTGCTAAAATAGCGTCAGATAATTGAGACATCGAAATAAATTCAGGAACGTTTTTCAACGTTTTTCCTAATCTACCTAGTTCAATATTATCTTTTTCTATTACTGCAATTCTAGCTTCTGTTTCTGCTGCAACAAATGCAGGGTCAAAATCTTTATAAGATAATGTAGATGCTCCCATAGAAGCAATTTGCATTGCAACATCTTTTGCCAAAGTTTCAGCATTTTCTACAACCGCAGATAAACCAACAATAGCAGCAATTTTACCAATGTGAGTATAAGCACCAACATAAGCAGCTTCAATTTTTTCAAAAGCTGTTATCTCTAACTTTTCTCCAATCACTCCAGTTTGTTCAACTAGTTTTTCTGCAACTGTCATTCCTCCAAAATCTGCAGCTAAGAAAGCTTCTTTATCTGCTGAATTTAAAGCAATGTCTGCGAATTGACCACCCAAAGCTACAAAAGATTCGTTTTTACCAACAAAATCAGTTTCACAAGCTAAAACAATAGCTACACCAGCTGTTTTTGAGTCATTAATTCTTGTTGCAGCAACTCCTTCTGTAGAATCTCTATCAGCTCTTTTTGCAGCAATTTTTTGACCTTTTTTACGTAAAATACTAATTGCTTCTTCAAAGTTGTTTTCTGCCTCGACCAATGCCTTTTTACAGTCCATCATTCCAGCACCAGTTGCTTCTCTTAATTTTTTAACATCAGCAGCACTTACTTTTACCATGTCACTTATTTTTTGTTAAGAAACCTAAGTTTCTCAATTGTTATTAAATTATTTTTTTTCTTCAGTAGGAGTATCTGTCGTTTCAGCTTTCGCTTCTTCAACTTTAGGAGTTTCAGCTTTCGCTTCTTCAACCTTAACTTCTTCTACTTTAGGAGCTTCTGCTTTCGCTTCTTCAGCTTTAGGAGCTGCTTTTTCTGCCTTTGGAGCTGCAACTTCTTTTACTTTTTCTTTGTCTGCTTTTCTTTCAGATAAACCTTCTGCAATTGCATCAGTTACAAACGTTAATACAACGTTGATAGATTTAGAAGCATCATCATTTGCAGGAATTACGTAGTCTACTTGTCTTGGATCAGAGTTTGTATCTACCATTGCAAAAATTGGAATATTTAATTTTTGAGCTTCTGCCACTGCAATGTGTTCTTTTTTGATATCAACTATAAACAATGCACCAGGTAAACGAGTCATGTCTGAAATAGAACCTAAATTCTTTTCTAATTTCTCTCGCTGACGATTGATTTGTAATTTTTCTCTTTTAGACAATGCATCAAAAGAACCATCTGTTTTCATTCTATCAATTAAAGCCATTTTTTTAACCGCTTTTCTAATAGTAATAAAGTTAGTCAACATTCCACCAGGCCATCTTTCAGTAATGAAAGGCATGCCTACTGCTTTAGACTTTTCTGCAACAATATCTTTTGCTTGTTTTTTTGTTGCAACAAATAAAATTTTACGTCCAGAGTTTGCAATCTTTTTTAAAGCTTCTGAAGTTTCTTCTATTTTTGCAGCAGTTTTATACAAATCGATGATGTGAACACCATTTCTTTCTGTATAAATATACGGAGCCATGTTTGGGTTCCATTTTCTAGTAAGGTGTCCAAAGTGTACACCATTATCTAATAATTCTTGAATGTTTACGTTTGCCATTTTTAAATGTGTTTACTTTCTGTTTTGAAATCAATAGTTAAGTAGTCTTTCGAGTCTTAACTATTTAGATGCTAAACTGTTTGATATTAATTATATGTAATAATAACAGTTCTCGATATAATATAGTACAGAATAAATTCTGCAAAAATATTAACGTTTCGAGAATTGGAATTTTTTACGTGCTTTCTTCTGACCAAATTTCTTACGTTCAACCATTCTTGGGTCACGTGTTAATAAACCTTCTGGTTTCAAGATAATTCTATGCTCTGGATCCATGTGAACTAAAGCCCTTGTGATTGCTAAACGAATCGCTTCTGCTTGTCCTGTAACTCCACCTCCGTAGACATTAACTTTGATATCATAAGATTCTAAGTTATCTGTTAACATTAAAGGTTGCTGTACTTTATATTGTAAAGTACCTGTTGTAAAATAACTCTTGTAGTCTTTTTTATTTACAGTAATATTCCCTTTACCTTCTGAAAGATAAATACGAGCAACTGCTGTTTTTCTTCTACCTATTTTGTGTACTATATCCATTATAAAAGATCGTTAAGGTTAATAGCTTTAGGTTCTTGACCTGCTTGTTTGTGCTCAGTTCCTGCATAAACATACAAGTTTCTGTATAGCGCTGCTCCCAAAATGTTTTTTGGTAACATTCCCTTTACTGCTTTTTCGATTAATCTTGTAGGATCTTTCTCAAACATTTCTGTTGCAGTTAATGATCTTTGTCCTCCTGGATAACCTGTGTGACGGATGTAAGATTTCTCTGTCCACTTTTTACCTGATAAAACAATTTTTTCTGCGTTGATGACAACCACGTTGTCTCCACAATCTACGTGAGGAGTAAAGTTTGGTTTGTACTTTCCTCTAATTAGCTTTGCTATTATAGAAGAAATACGACCCAACGTTTGCCCGTCCGCATCAACTAAAACCCACTCCTTGTTTACGGTAGCGCTGTTTGCTGATACTGTTTTGTAACTTAATGTGTTCATAATTACACTATTAGTTTTTGTAAATTAATATAATTCATTTTCCTTAAAAAAGGAGTGCAAATGTAGTGCTATTTATTTGATTGACAAATAGTGTTTTATGATATTTTTCGAACTTTTTATTCTTCCATATTTACTTTTTAAAATTAACAGAACCTTAAGAAAACGGTACACCTATAGAAAGCTACTTTTGTAGGGTCATTAAAGGATACGTATTCAATTTCCCTTATTGATGAATTCAATCCAAATGTAAATGAAATTTCCCTTATCAATATTGCTATTTAGTCTGATTTTCTTACTAAATACATCAGCACAAGAAGCACAACTAAATAAAGCACCAAAGAGAATTTATACGACTAAAAAGTTGGTAAAAGTACCAGTAATTGACGGTAAAATTTCTGAAGATGCTTGGGATGTTGTGCCATGGTCATCGGACTTTGTAGAAAAAGAGCCAAATGAAGGAACAGCGCCAACATATCAAACAAAATTTAAAGTAATGTATGATGCCAAGCACTTGTACATTGCATTAAGAGCTTTAGACGATCATCCAGAATTAATTCAACAAAGATTATCCAGAAGAGATGGTTTTGCTGGTGATAGAATAAATGTAGTTATAGACAGTTATCATGATAAAAGAACAGCTTTTGTTTTTACAACGACTGCGGCAGGTGTAAAAGGAGAAGAAATTGCGACCGGTAACGGAGAAAATTTTGATGAAAGTTACAATCCGATTTGGTATACAGACGCCAATGTAGATGATAAGGGTTGGACGGCAGAAATGAAAATTCCGTTAAGTCAATTACGTTTTGGAAATGCAAAAGAGCAAATTTGGGGTTTTAATGTAAATCGAAACCTTTTTAGAAAAAATGAACGCTCTCTTTGGCAAAGAATCCCAAATGCCCAAGCTGGTTTTATAAGCGAAGCTGGAGAATTGCATGGTTTGGTTAATTTAAAATCACAAAAACAACTTGAAATCCAGCCTTTTACAGTTTTACAGTACGATTCATATCCGAAAGAAGGAGAAAATCCTTATAGAGATGGAAGCGATTTTAAGGTGAACGCTGGTTTAGATGCTAAAATCGGAATTACCAATGATTTGACTTTAGATTTAACGATTAATCCAGATTTTGGACAAGTAGAAGCAGACCCTGGAACCATTGCATTAGATGGATTTCAAATTTTCTTTAAAGAACAAAGACCCTTTTTTGTAGAAAATAAAAATATTTTTGATTTTGAATTTGCAAATGGAAGAGACAATCTTTTTTACAGCAGAAGAATTGGTAGAAATCCACGTATAAATCCAAATTTAGCTCCTGGTGAATATGCAGATGTTCCAAAAAACTCAACAATATTAGGAGCTGCAAAGTTCTCTGGGAAAACTAAAAATGGTTGGTCTATCGGGGTTCTTGAAAGTCTTACCTCGAACGAGTTTGCAGAGATAAGAGACACAAACGGTGGCACAAGAGATGAGATTGTTGAACCACTCACCAATTATCTTGTGACCAGAGCTCAAAAAGATTTTAATGAACGAAATTCTTATATCGGTGGAATTTTCACAGCAACCAACAGAAATTTAGATGGTAACTTTTCTGAACTACACAAAGCAGCATATACTGGTGGAATCGATTTTAGACACACTTGGCGCAATAGAGATTTCTTTGTTGATGGAAATTCGATAATTAGTCATGTGAAAGGAAGTGCAAAAGCCATTGAAAAGACACAACGTTCTATCGCAAGATTATTCCAGAGAGTAGATGCAGATCATGTAAATGTAGCTGCAAGAAGAACTTCTTTAACAGGAACAGGAGGTAAGATTAACATGGGAAAACAAGGTGGTGGAAATTGGCGATATAATGGGGGTGTAGTCTGGCGTTCTCCAGAATTAGAATTAAACGATGTGGGCTTTTTACGTCAAACAGATGAAGTGATTCAGTCTGCAGAAATAAAATACTTATGGCAAGTTCCCACAAAAATATACAGAGATATTCGGTTGAATTTAGAACAGTTTTCAAGTTTTGATTTTCAAGGAAACCAAAATAATGTAGAGTATAAGTTGGGGGCACGAATAAATTGGATAAACAATTGGACTACAAACATGGGTATTGGTCACAATCCTATATCTTACGAAAACGCCTATTTAAGAGGTGGCCCAAGATGGCGTTTTGCTAACAAAGATTATATGTACGTGTATCTTAATTCTGATAGTACTAAAAAGTTAAGTTTTACTGCAGGTTATATACTTCGCAAAACAGAAGAAGATGTAAATAATTTAAGTAAATATGTTTTCAGAATGAATTACCAACCTTTTGATGCTTTTAGCATGTCTTTAAATACAGAATTAGTAAGATCGATAGACAAAACACAATACGTTGCCACAACAGATTTTGGTACCGAAAAAAGGTATATTTTAGGAAAGATAAACAACCAAAATTTATCTACAACTTTGCGATTAAACTATAGTTTAAATCCTAATTTTTCTGTTCAGTTTTACGGACAACCCTTCATTTCTAGAGGAAGATATTCTGACTTTAATTTTGTAGAGAATGCAACAGCAAGTTCATTTAACGATCGCGTAAGTTTATACAATCAAGATCAGATTTCATTTGAAATTGATGGGAATGGTAATGAAACTTTTTTAGTGGATGAAGATTTAAACAATACGGTAGATTATTCTTTTAAAAAGCCAGATTTCTCCTTTGTGCAATTGCAAACAAACTTAGTGGTACGTTGGGAATATATCCCAGGTTCTGAGTTGTTTTTTGTTTGGGCAAGAGGTTCTAATGGTTCGCAAGACGTGAATGATTCTTTAACGGATAGTGTGCGTAATCAGGTTTTTGATGTTCCTGCAAATGATACTTTTTTAATAAAAGCAACCTATCGTTTTGTACGATAATTTATTTAAAAGTAGCCCTTTGTAATCTGTCATTTATAGAGTTTCCCAAACCAAAATTTGGAAATCTTTCTGCGATAATAATGTCTAAATTCTTATGATCTAACGCATGCATTGCAGCATATAATTTTGAGGCTGCTTCTTGCATAGAGCCTTCTTTTGATAAGACTATTTCCGTAATATTTTCATAATTTAAGGAAGATTTAAAAACTAAGATTCCAATTTTCTTTCCTGCATGTTTTTTAACTTCAGATAAGACATCAGTAACTAAAAAAGTACTCGTTTTAGGCGCATAATGCCTTGCTAACATTCCTGGAGCGTCTGGATTTTCTTCTTTATTATTTTTAACAACAAGTTTCCCAACTACAGCTTCAATATCTTCTAAAGGCAACGCTCCTAATCTATAAATAATGGGTTCATCGTTTTCAAAACCGATAATGGTAGATTCAATCCCGTTTACACAAGAACCACCGTCTAGAACCATTTGTATATCATTCTTAAAATAGCGAGCAACGTGTTCTGGTTTTGTAGGACTAATACTTCCAAAAGGATTTGCACTTGGAGCAGCCAAAGGAAAAGGCAATTGTTTTAACAAGGCTAAAGTGACTGGATGATTCGGAATGCGAATGGCAACAGTATCTTTTCCTGCCGTAATTAAATCAGGAATTTTATTGCTCTTTTTCAAAACCAATGTCAGAGACCCTGGCCAAAAAGCAGCTGCTAATAATTTTGCTTTTTCAGGAATGTGAGTTGCGAGACTTTCTAAAGAATCGATAGTGTGAATGTGTACAATTAATGGATTAAAAAACGGACGCTTCTTTGTAGAAAAAATGCTTTTTATCGCTTTTTCGCTAAAAATATTCCCTGCCAAACCATAAACAGTCTCCGTTGGTATTGCTACCAATTGCTCGTCAGTTAATAGGTTTACTGCTTTTTGTATGTCTTTTGAAATAATACTCATAATCAAATACAAAATTACGTATAATAATGAAATTATAGTCCATTGTTTTCAGAACTAAAAGAATTAAAAGAACCGAATCTTTTGGTGCAGTTATCAGATACCGCATAAAATATAAAATGTACATACTTTAAATTCATATCTCTTAGTATCTTCCTTTGCGATGTTTGGAGTAGTGTTCTGGCAGTATTTCATTAAAATTATTATAAGAGAGTAGTAGGTAGCACATTCCTAAAAAAGGTCTTCATAGGTCTTCATTTTAAACAATTTAGGATTACATCTTATCGAACATTCATTTAAAAAGCAATATCGGCTTTTTTATATTTTTTACTCTTCAATCAAACTAGCTGTAGGACAAAATAATAAATCTGTAGGATTGTCAACATCGTACAAATATTGATAACCCTTTGATTCTTTCAAGCAAAAGGGTTCTATGAGTGCTACCATCTGTTTAAAACTATCTAGGGTTAAAACACAAAATAAAGTTTTATTGTCTTGTGTAATTATTCCTTCATCAGACTTAAACAACCCAAAAATTAAATTACAATTACGCGGAGTTATAAAATCTACCTGAGACAAGTCGAGCTTTTGTCTTTTCGTAATAATAGTTTCTTTTATGAGTTCTCTGAACTGAATTGCTTCTGCTTTATTAAAGTTATAGAGCCTCACAATATTTTGTTCAAGACCATTTACATTTTCTATATAATCTAATTCCATTTATTTTAGTGAAACTCAATTTTGAAAAATAGCGAAGCTATGCATTCAAAATTGATAGTTGAATTAATTCCGTTTTTTGGCGGCATCTTAGGTTTCATATTTTGGAATACATTGGAAAAAGTGGCTATTTTGTGATGATAATAGCCATTTTTTCTGCATTCGAGGTTGTTTGTTTTAATGCGCTTCTAGCCAGTTTTCTCCAATACCAACCTCAACATCTAGCGGAACACTCATTTTAAAAGCATTTTCCATTTCGTATTTTATAATAGGTCTTATGGTGTCTAATTCGTCTTTATGAGCATCAAAAACCAATTCATCATGCACTTGTAACAACATTTTCGATTTGAAATTTTCTTTTTCAAAACGATTGTGAATATTAATCATTGCCAATTTTATAATATCTGCAGCAGAACCCTGTATGGGTGCATTTACAGCATTCCTTTCTGCACCGCTTCTAACCATTGCGTTTCTAGAATTAATGTCTTTTAAATACCTGCGCCTGTTTAATACGGTTTCAACATATCCGTGTTCTCTTGCAAAATCTACTTGTGCAGACATGTATGCTTTCAACTTCGGATACGTTTCATAATAGGTGTCAATTAATTCTTTGGCTTCACTTCTAGACAAATCGGTTTGATTGCTCAATCCGAATGCCGACACACCATACACAATACCAAAATTAACAGTTTTTGCATTACTTCTTTGCTCGCGTGTCACTTCATCTAAAGGAACATTAAATACTTTTGCAGCGGTAGAAGCGTGAATATCTTCACCATTTTTAAAAGCTTCCATCATATTTTCTTCTGCACTCAAAGCAGCAATAATTCGCAACTCTATTTGAGAATAATCGGCTGCTAACAAGACATAATTTTCATCTCTTGGAATAAAAGATTTTCGAACTTCTTTGCCACGTTCTGTTCTAATAGGGATATTTTGTAAATTTGGATTGTTAGAACTCAAACGACCTGTGGCGGCAACAGCCTGCATATATTGCGTATGAATTCTTCCTGTTTTGGGATTCACTTCATTCGGTAAAGCATCTACATATGTGCTTTGTAATTTTTTATATTGTCGGTATTCTTGAATATCTCTAATAATTTCATGTTCTTTTGCTAAGTAAGATAAAATATCTTCACCTGTTGCATATTGCCCAGTTTTCGTCTTTTTTGGTTTCTTAACCAATTCCATTTTTTCGAATAAAACAATTCCCAACTGTTTTGGCGAAGCAATGTTAAACTCTTCACCTGCTTGTTCGTAAATATTTTTTTCTAAACGGTTGATGTCATCCGTTAATGTAACCGAAAGCTTGTTTAGAAAATCGGTGTTAATGTTAATTCCCTCAATTTCCATGGCGGTTAAAACCGAAACCAAAGGCAATTCAATATCATTAAAAAGTTTAGTGACATTTCCGCTTTCTAATTCGCCAGTAAAAAGTTGTTTCAATTGAAATGTAATATCTGCGTCTTCCACAGCATATTCTGTTTGATCTGCAATAGGAATAACACGCATCGAAAGCTGATTTTTCCCTTTTTTACCAATCAATTCTGTAATAGAAACGGGTTGATAATTTAAATAGGTTTCCGCCAACATATCCATGGTATGACGCATATCTGGATTGATTAAATAATGCGCAATCATCGTGTCAAATAATTTTCCTTTTACAGGCATACCATAGTTTGATAAAACTTTGATATCATATTTTAAATTATGACCAATTTTTTCGATTTTACTTTCAAAAAACGGTCTAAATTCTTCTAAAATAGTTTTTGTTTCGTCTTGATCTTCAGGAAATGAAACATAATATCCTTTGCCGGCTTCATATGAAAATGCAATTCCAATCAACTCCACCTCCAAGGCTTTTAGGCCCGTTGTTTCAGTGTCAAAACAAACGGAAGTCTGCTCCATTAATTTACGAATCAATAATTTTCTTGAGAAAGGTGAGTCTATGTGTTGATAAAAATGACTCGTAGTTGAAATGGTTTTAAATCCAGAGGCAACTTCGGCTTCAGAAATACTTCCAGTTCCAGGAGCAGCAAATAAATCGAATTGTCCTTCTGCACTTGGAGCTACTTTTTTAGGCGCAGCGTTTGTTTTTTCTTCCGAAGCATTTTCTGCTGAATTTGTTTTAGCAGCATCTTCAATAGCAAAAGTCTTTGTGAAATTGGTTAACAGGTTTCTAAATTCTAATTCGCTAAAGAGTGCTGTTACTTTCTCTATATCTGGTTGGTCAAGCTCAAAATCTTTTGCAATAAAAGTTACAGGAACATCTAGCATAATGGTTGCTAGTTTCTTAGAAAGCATCCCTAAATCTTTGGCAGCTTCTACTTTTTCTTTCATTTTTCCCTTGAGCTCATGTGTATTTGCTAATAAGTTTTCCATAGAACCATAGGTTGCTAAAAACTTCTTTGCAGTTTTTTCTCCAACGCCAGGCAAACCTGGGATATTATCTGCAGAATCGCCCATCATTCCTAAAAAATCAATCACTTGCAAAGGATCTGTAACTCCGAATTTTTCTTGTACTTCCGGAACACCCCAAATATCATAACCCCCACCAAAACGTGGTTTATACATAAAAATATTTTCAGAGACTAGTTGCGCAAAATCTTTATCAGGCGTTACCATAAAGGTTTTATATCCTTCTTTTTCGGCCTGTTTAGAAAGGGTTCCAATAACATCATCTGCCTCAAAACCGGCTTTTACCATAATTGGTATGTGCATTGCTTTTAAGATTTCTTGAATATAAGGCACTGCAATTTTAATAGCTTCTGGCGTTTCGTCTCTATTTGCTTTGTATGCTTCAAACATTTCTACGCGGTCTACACTGCCGCCTTTGTCAAAACAAACCGCTAAATGGTCTGGTCTTTCACGTTTTATCACATCTAAAAGTGAGTTCATAAAACCCATGATAGCCGAAGTATCTAGACCTTTAGAGTTAATTTGTGGATTTTTAATAAACGCATAATACCCTCTAAAAATTAATGCAAAAGCATCTACTAAAAAAACTCTTTTTTGATCTGACATAGTTCATATTATTGAAGATATAAAACTACAAAAACTTCTGCATTTTTATGTTCAGTTTTAGTTAGAAATTTAAAAATAAAGAGAATGTCACCTTGGATGACTTCTCTTTTTTAACAGGGTATGTCGAGAAGTATTTTTTGTAACCTTAATTTATAAAATAAATATTTTTTCAATTGGCATTCACGGTGGCGCAGGAACTATAGAGCAAGGAATAAGTACTGCGGAACTAAGGGCAAAAATAAAGGCATTTTAATGATGTTGGGCCTTGATGTAGATTTAAGTGCTCTTCATGTGGTCAAAGAGTTCGAAGAAAAAGAAGCAGACCCACCCGATGTTTTTACAATAAAGCATATTTTTGGAGCAATAAGTAGACATAAACCCTCAAATTTTTGGGTTTTCTGTTAAACTCTTCTAAAAATTAAATGAGTACGCTTTTAAAGAATTAAATTTACAAAAATACTTTTTATGCCACGTTGGATCTTTCCTTTAATCATTTTAACTATCGTAATCGTTCTTGTAGAAATTTATACGTTTCAAGCATTTAAAACCATTTCTAAAAACAAATTAGTTCGGTTTTCGTTTTTAGCCGTTAGTTTGGTTGTGTACTTATATTCTTTTATCGTTATTTTTAGTTACGATAGAAGTAACGGACAAACACCAGAATTTCAAATGGCAATGGGTGTGTTACTTACGTTTTCTATTCCCAAATTAGTGGTTATTTTAGTCCTTTTCGGTGAGGATATGTATCGGGGTGTTTTTAAATTAATTTCTGCAATTGCATCCGGAGAAACAAAACCGTTGGCGGGTAGAAGAAACTTTATTTCGCAAATAGCTTTGGGTTTGGCAGCAATTCCTTTTGCATCTTTTATCTATGGAATTGTGCAAGGAAAATACAATTACAAAGTCTTAAAATATCAATTAACTTTTAAAGATTTACCAGTTGCTTTTGATGGTTTTACAATCACACAAATTTCAGATATTCACTCTGGGAGTTTCACCAACAAGGAGAAAATTAAATACGGTGTCGATTTAATCAATCAACAAAAATCTGATATCATGTTGTTTACAGGAGATATTGTAAATAATAAGGCAGATGAAATGGATAATTGGATGGATGTTTTCGATAAATTAGAAGCAAAAGAAGGCAAGTATTCCATTCTTGGGAACCATGATTATGGTGATTATATGGATTGGGACAATCCGCAAGATAAAAAAGATAACTTTCAAAAAGTGAAAGACATTCATCAGAAAATTGGGTTCGATTTATTGTTAGATGAACATCGTTATTTAGAGAAAAATGGACAAAAAATTGCACTTCTTGGAGTAGAAAATTGGGGAAAGGGCTTCAATCAAGCAGGAGATTTACAAAGAGCTGCTGCAGGCGTTCGTCAAGAAGATTTTAAAATTTTAATGTCCCATGATCCAAGTCACTGGGAAGAGAAAGTAAAAAAAGACCCATTTAACTATCAACTTACTTTAAGTGGTCACACACATGGTTTGCAAATGGGCATCGAAATTCCAGGGTGGTTTAAATGGAGTCCGTCTAAATATGTTTACAAACAATGGGCCGGTTTATATGAAGAAGCGGGTAGATTTATAAATGTAAACAGAGGTTTTGGCTATCATGCATTTCCTGGACGTGTTGGTATTTGGCCAGAAATTACAGTTATAGAGCTTAAAAAAGGCTGATAATCAGTATATTTAAGTATTTTTATAATTATATTTGTAAATTAGTAAGCAGTTCATTATGTGTTTTTTCTCCCCCTAAAAAACTTTATATTATGGCAAAATTTGGTGAATTAATCAATTTTGAAAAACCAGTTCTTATAGATTTCTATGCAGACGAGGAAGATTCAGAAAATACGATACAAATACTTAGAAGTGTTGCAGCCACTTTGGGCGATAAAGCCAAGGTAATCAAAATAGATATTAAGAAAAATGAAATGCTTGCAGATGCTTTACGCGTCAAAGGAAACCCAACTTTTATGATCTACAAAAATGGTGAGATGCAATGGCGTCAAACAGGTTTTCAAGATGCCAGTACTTTAATTGGCTTGGTAACAGAATATATTTAGCTTCTTTAGAAGCTATTTCCTGCTTTCCACGAACTCTTTTTAATTTCTTTATTGCAAAGTTTATTTTTTTGTAAACCATGGCAATCTTTCGTTATCTTCAGATTACTTCGTCATTCCTCCTCGCAATGACATACGTTTAGCTGCGTATTAAAAAGGATGCCGTTTCAATCAGGGCTAGATGTTTTTGCTGGTTCATTTTCCTTTCTAAAAATATAAGAATCTTTAAGTGTTTTTTATAGATTCCTGTCAAGGTAGTAATAACAGACTTTAATTATATTTTTTTGAAAACAAACCCTTTGTCAGAGAAATCTTTTAAAACTTTAGGTAACACAAACCTTAGTTTTTTAGAAGCTTTTGTACTGTCATGAAACACAATAATACTTCCGTTTTTTGTATTTTTTAAAACGTTTTGTAAGCATTTTTCATTAGAAATGGATCTGTCAAAATCTGCCGATAAAACATCCCACATAATTATTCTGTAGCCTTTTTTAAGTAACTCCTTTGCTTGTGAGTACTTGATCTTTCCATAAGGAGGGCGAAATAATTTTGGTTCTTTATTTTTGCTTTTTGGTTCTCGAGTTTTTTCTAAAGAGGTCAAAATAGTATGCTCACATTCTAAAACATTGTTTAAATAGCGGTCCGTTTTGGTTTTCCATCCATTTAAATGCTGCTGTGTATGATTTCCAATAGTATGCCCTTCGGTAAGGATTTTTTCAAAAATGTTAGTATGCTTTTTTATGTTTTTTCCAATACAAAAGAAAGTTGCTTTTGCATTGTATTTTTTTAATTCATCTAAAACAAATTCGGTAATTTCTGCAGTCGGGCCGTCATCAAAAGTGAGGTATATTTCTTTTGTGTCAAAAGAAAAACGCCAAATATATTTAGAGAAAAATCTCCTCATAATACTTGGCGTTCTCGGAAAATAAAATTTCACTATGATTTATGTATTCGTTTGTTATTGCTTCTAATTCTGTTGGTTATTCATCTCCTATTAAATACTCGAAAAGCTGAACAGTATCCATAAACTTTGTCTGTATTTTAGAAACGTACGCTTTGTCTTTGCTACCCCTTTCAACTTGATCTATTAGGTTTTTAAACATGTACAAAGAAGTGTCTATTTCGTCAAAAACAAGAGCACTATCCGTTTTATTAAAAGTACTTAACCAAATTAATTTTTCTGTAAGTAAGCGTACCAAAGTATCTGCAACTTGCTTAGCTTTCTCGTTTTCACCCAAATTAAAATACATTTTAGGATACTCTAAAGACAAGCTATAATGGTCAAATTTTTCTATTGGTAATTTGTTTAAAGATAAATCTAAAATTTCAATAGCTTTTAAAGTATCGCCTTCTTTTGCAAAAGCATCTGACAAACGCAGTAAGCTATTTCTTAAAGAAATGGCATTTCTTTTGGTTTGTTCGTCTAAGTATATTTTATCGCTGTTTATATTTCTCCATTCTAATTTTTGAATGTTCGCATACATTTTTTCAGGATCGATTCTACCAATATCAAACAAACTTATTTCTCGTGCTTTACCACTTTCATCAAGATATTGTGCAGGTGTTTTTATGGGTACTAATTTAAATGCCAACCCATCTAGTTGTAAATAGTCTTTTAGCCAAATATATTCTTCATCTGCACTTGCTCCACCAGTAAAATAAATAGGACGTTTCCAATCGTTATTTGCTAAAATATCTAGCATTAAAATTCGGTTTTTAGTAATCCCTCGGTCATCAATAGTAATGTCTATAAAATCTACAATCTTATCTGCATCTTTTTGAGCAACCACACCATTTTTTAAAACATTCTCTTTATTAACAGGAATTCGAATTCTATTGGTTGGATAAAATTTCTCTTTAATGTCATTCTCTTCATCAATATAATAAGTGGCATCACTACTAGAAGAAATCCAGCGCATAAAGTCTTTAATTGCAATCACAGAATCTTTATACCTTGGGAGCTCTATGTGATATGCAATATCTAAACTTCCGAATTTATATTGATCGTGTTTTAGTTGCGATGGAATAGGAGGCGCATCGTAGGTTGCACGCTTCATTTGATCGATATACCAATCTGTGGCAAATAAACTGGTGTTTATTAGTTTTAAATCGGTTCTAATACCTTCTACTTCTTGCATGTACCAGAGCGGGAACGTATCATTATCTCCAATGGTAAACATAATGGCATTTTTGTCTGCACTTTCTAAATATGCTTGGGCGTTTAAACGGGTTGTATATCGATTAGAACGATCATGATCATCCCAGTTTTGAGAGGCCATTAGTGTTGGGACTGCTAACAAAGAAACCGCAGAAACTGCAATGGCAATGTTTTTTTTATTGGCAAAATTCTTTAAATATTCGTACAAAGCCAAAACTCCAAAACCAATCCAGATGGCAAAAATATAGAAGCTACCTACCACTGCATAATCTCGTTCTCTTGGTTCAAAAGGCCTTGGATTTGTGTAAAATATAATTGCAAAACCGGTAAACGCGAAGAATAATAAGAGTGTGTAGCAGTTGTTTTTATCCCATTTTACCTGAAAAAATAAACCAATAAGTCCTAAAATTAAGGGCAAAAAGTAGTATTTATTCCGTCCTTTATTTTCTAAAACTTGTGTTGGAAGTTGTTTTTGAGAGCCGAGTCTTGCTTCATCTATGGCATCAATTCCGCTAATCCAATTCCCATTAAAAATATCTAACCTTCCTTGCACATCATTTTGCCTTCCCGTAAAATTCCACATAAAATAACGGCCATACATATACCCAAATTGATAGCTAAACATAAATTGTAGGTTCTCGCCAAAAGTGGGTCTTCTTTTACTATTTGCTGGAATACCTGCAATAGATTTGTACATTTTTTCAGATGCCGGATTTACCATTCTTGGTATAAATCCTTTGTGTTTATCCGCATAATTAGGAATTACATTTTTGTATTTATTTACAATAATATACTTACCATTTTTTTGCTCGTATTTCGGTTTGTCGTCTTTAAATGGTTGCTCTTTACTTTGTTCTCTTTGAAACGTATTTGAATAATACGTGTCATAAAAAACATTGGCATCTCCATATTGTTCACGCTCATAGTATGCTAATAACTCGCGTGCGCTGGAAGGGTTGTTTTCATTAATTGTAGTATTTGCATTGGCTCTAATTGGCAGCATCATCCAAGAAGAAAAACCTATCATAATAAAAAGTACAGATAAAATTAAGGTGTTTGCATGTACTTTATTGTTTTTTCGAGTGTATTTTAATCCGAAGAAGAAAAGCGCTACTAAGAGAATTGCGGCAATAATACTTCCGGAATTAAAAGGCAAACCAACCGTGTTGATGAAAAATAATTCTGAAGCACTAAAAAACTTTAATGTAAAAGGGAATAAAAATTTGAATACAAAAGCTAAGACTAAAACAGCTAAAACAGTTGCAATGGCAGTTGTTTTTAAATTTATTTCTTTATATGTTTTAAAAAAATACAACAGTACAATTGCAGGAATTACCAATAAAGAAAGGATGTGAACGCCAAAAGATAAACCAACTACAAAACTGATTAATATTAACCATTTATTACCTCTAGAAGTGTATATTTCACTTTCCCATTTTAAACCAAGCCAAAATAAAAGAGCCATTAAAAAAGAAGACATTGCATATACTTCCCCTTCCACAGCACTAAACCAGAAACTATCGGAAAACGTATATGCTAAAGAACCAACAATGCTGCTTCCTAAAATAGCAATGTAGCTTCCTTCTGTAATTTTACCAGTTTTTAAGGATAATTTCTCACCTAAATTTGTAATGGTCCAAAACATAAATAAAATGGTAAATGCACTTGCCAAAGCAGACATAAAGTTTACCATTTTACCAATTTCTGAGCTGTCAGAAGTAAACATTGCAAAAAAGGCACCTAACATTTGAAATAAAGGAGCTCCTGGTGGATGTCCAACTTCAAGTTTTACTGAGGTTGCAATATATTCACCAACGTCCCAAGCACTAACAGTTGGTTCTATGGTTAAAGAATATGTTATTAGAGCAATTAGAAATGTGAGCCATCCTAAAACGATGTTCCATTTTTTAAATTTTGCTGTTGTCATAATAATTTTATAATAAGGTGTGTGCGAATTTAACAATAAATATGAATAAATAGCTTGTTAACGCTCCGAATTACGGAGAAGAAATGGCATAAAAAGTTGTTAAATAAAAAATATATTTAAAAATGTTTGTAGGATTAAAAGAATAGATTAAATTTGCATCCGCTAAGCAGCATTGGCCTATGGTGTAATTGGTAACACACCGGTTTTTGGTACCGACATTCAAGGTTCGAGTCCTTGTAGGCCAACAAAAGCAACTTTTAATCATTTGATTATCAGTTGCTTTTTTCGTTTACATAACTTTGTGTGGAGGTGTTTTTGTTGGTACTATTTTATGTGCTAGTTTTTATTAAATAACTAATTACTTGATTTAAATCGATTTACATAAAATCTAACTTTATTAGAAGTACTTTCATTGTAATTGAATGATGAAATAGATTAGCGTTTTTAACTGTTTTTAAAGTCAAACTGCATTGGTTTATCGAAGTGCTTTTTCAATTGTGTTATTCTAACAGAATTAGACCTTTTTTCCAATTTATTTATTAATCAAAATATTTATTTGATGTAGCTGTAAAAAATATTGAGAACTAAGAGTTGTTTTTAAATAGCTAGGACGTGTAAATTATCTAAAATAAAGATATTGTTTTTTTTCTTTTAATTCACAGGAGATAATTACCTATACTTGTGCTTCTTAAAGAACGTTTTTTATGATATTAAAATTAAATTATTTATCTATAATATCTTTATTTTTTTTCACAGCAACTTCTGCTCAAGTTCCCAACGGATATTATGATTCTGCGAAAAATTTGTCTGATGAAAATCTCAAGTATGCTTTGAATCAAATTATAGATAATCATACAGAATATACGTACACAAGTGCTAGTATAGATGTCTGGGATATCTTAAAAGAAACCGATAGAGACCCTAATAATGCTGAGAATGTAATTCTTATTTACTCTGGAATATCGGTGAATGCTGCACAAGAATATAACAGTGCGAATGGTTGGACAAGGGAACATATTTGGGCGAAATCTCGTGGAGATTTTGGCATCTCTACAGGAGTAGGAACAGATGTACACGCATTAAGACCTTTAGACAATACAACAAATAGCATTCGAAATAACCGTAGTTTTAATAATTGTAATACTTGTCTAGATGTTACAGATAAATGGGGCAATATAACAGGCTCTAAAAAAGACGCAATTGATTGGTCTTTTGAGCCAAGAGATGCGGTAAAAGGAGACGTAGCAAGAATGATGTTTTATATGGTGGTTCGTTATGAGGGTTTAGATAGTTATCCTGATTTAGAGTTAACCGAGGCAATGTTACCACAAAGTAATAAAGAACCTATACACGGTGTTTTGTCTACGCTATTGGATTGGCATAGAAACGACCCTGTTGATGCTTGGGAAGAAAATAGAAATGATATTATTTACAATTCATATCAAGGGAACAGAAATCCTTTTCTTGATTTCCCTGAATTAGCAGAACATCTTTGGGGTACAGAAATGGGTTTAAATTGGACAGCAGAACCTTTAGGTATTGAAAATTTTAATGAAGTGTCTTTCAGTATTTATCCCAATCCAGCATCCAATAGTATACATTTTAAAGGAGTAGTTTTAGACACTAAAGTTGAAATTTATGACGCTATTGGAAGAAAGGTATTAGCATCACAAATTAATGTAAATAAGAATACCATTGATGTTTCAGGACTAAAAGGAATCTATGTAGTAACTATTTTTTCTCAAGAAAAAAGGACAACTAAAATTTTAGTTATTAAATAACGAGTACAACCTTTAAAAAATATAAGGACTTTCGTAAGTAGGCAAGAAGTTAGCAATAAATTATTTTAAGGTGCTAGCTTTCGGATTTTTTGTTCAGTTTAATTTTCTCTTAAAACTACAAAATATGAAGTTTTGCTTGGTGCCAAAGGGTGTTAAATGGTCTTCTGTTACACATTTAATTTTGTTAAAACCATTTTTCAATTCCGACGTCAATTGCTGTTCGTTGTATTGTTTTATTTCAAGATCGCTACATTTTTTAGGTCCATCTTGTGAAAATGTTCCAATTGTCAAAAATCCATTCACAGATTTTCTTGCGATGCTCATATATTTTTTTATTTGGTCGGGCGTAGTGAGAAAATGAAAAGTTGCTCTGTCGTGCCAAATATCAAAAGTTATGTTTGGTTTAAATTCTGCAATGTCGCTTGCAATCCAATTTACTTTGTTTGCTTTCTCTCCAAGTCGTTTTTTTGCTTTTTCAAGTGCTGTAGCAGAAATGTCAAGAACACTAATATTTTCAAATCCGGCATCCAGCAGATAATCCACAAGTTTACTATCGCCACCTCCAATATCTATTATTTTAGCGGTCTTCTTTAGTCCGAACGAATGAATAAATTCAAGTGAAGTTTTTGGATTTTCTTGCGTCCAACTAACTTGGTCTGGATTTTTAGTTTCATAAACTGTTTCCCAATGTTTTCTGCTGTCTAATTTCATTGATAGATTTGTTTTTATACTTTGTTAGTCAACGTATTTACTTTACTTGAAGGTTTATCCAATTTAATATTTCTTTTAATGCAATTGGTGATATTGTTTGTTCTATTAGACCGTATTCACTTATTGAACCTGTTTTACATTCTTGAAACAAGTGATTTAAGTTTTTAAGTTCTTTTACTTTTACACTTGTATTTTTATTTTTTCTAAAATTATCTTCAATTATCTCTAAATTTTCTTTCGATGGAACTTGTAGGTCCATACTCCCGTTTATAGCGAGTACTGGGCAGTTTACTTTCGATAAATAAACAACAGGATCAAGTCTTATAAAATTAAGCATCCAGGGAGAAGATAATTGGTTTATTAGTGCAGTTTTTTGTTCGTCTGGCAACGCTTGACCATATTTTGATGTAAAGTATTTTGATAATGTATCTGAAACCAATTCATTCTCAATGCGCTGGTTTAATATTATTTCGTACGCACCTGCAAATATTTGCTGATTGTTCTCTACTAATTGTTTATTTATTCCCATTTGTGTTTCAATTTTATATTTTTGAAGCAAAAGCAGTTTATCTCCACGAAGAGCTGAGCCTGCCATTAAAACTATAAAATCAATATTTTCATTCTCTGATGCAATAATTGGTGCTATAATGCCACCCTCACTATGTCCAATTAGTCCTATTTTATTTTTGTTTATTTCTTTTCTTTTTTGAAGATATTCTATTGCATATTCAACATCTTTTGCAAAATCAAATGTTGTTGCTTCCTGAAAATAGCCTGTAGATTTTCCTGTTCCTCTGTCATCAAACCTTAATACTGCTATTCCATTCTTAGTTAAGAAATCAGACAAAACAAGAAATGGTTTATGTCCCAATAATTCTTCATCCCTGTTTTGTGGACCACTTCCACTTATTAAGATAACTGCAGGAAAAACACCGTCTTTTTTAGGCAATGTCAATGTACCTGCCAAATGTATTCCTTCTTTTTTATTTTCAAAAGTGATGTCTTCCGAATAATAAGAATATGGCTTTATTGGTTCTTGTGGTCTTACAAGTTTTTCTTTTTCTATAATTTCTTTTGATAGATTCATAGGAAACGATTGTCCTCCTTGTTTGAAGGTGCCAACAATAATATTGTCTTTTCCTAAGGTTCCTTCATATTCTATTTTTGCATTGGCAATTGTGATTTTCAAGGTTGCGTTTTCAAAACCAGTAGTTGTTGTAGGGATTCCTTTTACTCCTTGATCTGGACTGTCCATAGTAGAACTCACCACATTGTCGATTTTAATAATATTAAATACAAGTCTTAATTGTGTTCCTTGCACTTTTAACCTACCATTCCAATGTCCTGTAATGTCTTGACCATGCATTGACAATGTCGTTAATATTGTTAATAAAATGAGGATTATTTTCTTCATAAGGGTTTAGTATAATTGAAAAATTAAAAATTTAGATAGAATTTCTGCGAGTAGAAGCGATATGATAAATAAAATAATAGGAGTTTTCCCTTTTGCATTTGAAGCCACTTTAATACCATTAAACAATAATGAGATATACCATACTAAAAAGAGGATTGCAATAATCCCAAATACAATTAGTATACACAAATTTGAAGATGAAATTTGGCTAATTAATTCTGGGTTAGCAAATTGAATAACATCATCACTAGCTTTTTGAATAACACCATTAATATTAAAAAATGGCATTAGATAAAAAGGAGCTCGAGCAACTAAGGCTGTATTAATTATATCTATTAGTCTTGTTTTTTTATTTATATATTTACTTGAGATGTATAAAAATAATACCAAACAAAAAATATTAACTAGGTTATCTAGTAGCGCTTGATATGGTAAAGAGTTAGTTACAATGTGAACATCTATAACTCCATCGAATCTAATATTGAAGACGTAAGCAAAAAAAGATCCAAGAAGTGTAAATAAGATACCTACTAGAAGTAGTGTTTTTTCTGAATATTTTTCAAAAGGCTTAAATAATAATATTTTCATAATCTATTTTTTTTTAGGAGGTTAATTCTTTCAATAATATCATCAAGTTTATTTCTTACCGTTGGATAGCTTTTTCCAATTTTTATTGCCATTTTTTTTAGACTGCCACTAGATTGAATAAATTCAAATATAAAATTTTGATCTTCAGAGGAAAGTTGGAGTAAAATAGGAAGTGAATAATTTCCAGAAATTACTGTTTCACAACTAGAACAAGATAGCTGGCTTACGACTAGAGACTTTTCGCAACTTGGGCAATATACAGGGAGTTTTTTCATCGTACTAAATATTTAATGTGATATAAAAATAAAAAAATAATTGATATTATTAACAAATACTTTAACTAAATTAATAAACTTATTAATTTAGTTAAAGTATTTGATTTCTAAATTAAGTTTTATTTGTCTTTATTTAGATGAAATTATTAAAAAGAAAGACTGACAAGAGTGATTCTAAACTTATTTGTGAATACGTATAACAAGTAGATTTAAAGCTTTGGTAAGAAATTCAAAACATTAATTAGAATGTTTTCAAATGCCTAGATTACTTTCTGTGTTCAAAAAACGAAGTATGATGTTAAAAAATAAATTACACGGAGAGGCTGTTTTAGGGCAACCTAGTAAATTAATTGTTACTTCATTAAAAAGAAGTTTAAGACAATTTAAAAAAGAAATAGATACATAGAAGAAAAGCTTTTATTGTTGGTAAATGAAGTGCATAAAGATGTTTTAACACGTTTGAAAAGTATTCCAAGAATTGAAAAAAAACATCCTTAATCTTAGTGGTTTTAACGGATGGATTCGATCGTTTTAAAAGAGGAAGTGAGTTATGTTTTTATGCAGGATTAACCCCTATAATTAGGCAAAGTGAATCTAGTGTAAATGGTCGAGCACGAATTAGTAAAATAGGAAATTAAAAGCGGCGAAACTTATTATTTATGTGCAGCTTTAATGCCTATAAATACAATAAAGCTTTTAAGGCAATTTATGATAGAATAGTCACAAAAGGCAAGAGTGAAAAATTAGCTTTAATTGTAGTTTGTAATAAGCTACTAAAATAGGCATTTGCCATAGCCAAATTAGGATTAATATATGATGACACTTATAGAAGTGTTTTAGTAAAAAATTAATGAAATTTTACTTATTTTTTACCACAGCACTTTGTTGCACGTTATTCTTATTCAATCTCTAGATTTATATTGTTAATTATTTTTGATAGTTTTATTGCTCCTTTTTTTGATACATGATCCGCATCGTAATAATCATCATTTGTAAATTCAGAATTATCAAACATGTTTTCGTAGTTGCACTTTTCGTAGGTTGAAGCAATTTTACGAAATCTATTTATTGCTTTTGTTGCTCGAACTTGGTCAAAATTCCGTCGATAGCTTTCATGCGCTGGAGGCGTAAAAAGTAAAAGTTTTATATTCTTAACTTTACACCATTCAACTATAGAAGTTAATATTTTAGCATTATACTCAACTATTTCAAATTCTAGATCTTTATTAACTGCAAATGAAGTATGTGATTCTGCTCTGTAAAGACCATGTGCATCTAAATCAATAGGCGGCTTAACTGTGTTTAACTTTGCATTCCATCCAAGTTCAGAACAAGTAAATCGGGTCTCACCCCGAGCATAGTATTTAATAATCGGATTTAGTATTCTATGTAATTGAAATATCTTATTCAAGCATTCGGAATGGTTATAAATAGAATTGTTAGTAGTTATATCATAATAAATGTTATACTTTAATGTATTTGTTCTGACTGATATTTCTTTAATCCTTTTTGTGTAAAGTTGAACGGGTGTTACAGACAAAATGACACATTTCAATTTTTTAAAATTATCCTGATATTTTTTTAATATTTCAAAATCGAAATATGTATGCTGAGCAGAATATGCTGTATTAAATGTATTTTTTGAAAAATAAATTGGATCAATTCCATTATATGAATGAGAACTTCCTAGTATTAAAGTCTCAATTTGATTTGAGTTCGAATCCAGATATTCTTTTTTATATTTGTAATCGTTAGGAATATTTTGAAAGAGAAGTTCCATTAGTAGTATAACGAGAATAACAGGTGTAATAATTAGTATAGATTTTAAAACAAACTTTGTCATAACTTAAAATTGAAAATAAATAAATTGTTGATCTTTCCCACCATAAAAAAGTATGAGAAATAAAATAAAATAGTAGAATAAATATCTATAAGTTGATTTCCATTTTATGTCAAGAGATGCTAGGGCATGCTGTTCTTCCCGACCAATCCATTCAACCATCATAAAAAACACAATAACTACTAATGTAAGTAATCCATTAACACCAAAAACATGTCTTGGTATTGAAAATAATGAAAACGAAAAAATCCTGTATATATAATCTAAGGCATGGCTAATATTCTCAGCTCTAAAAAATATTATTGAGAAAGAAAGCATTGACAGAGTTTTGATCATAGAGAGAAATTCCTTTAATGAAGGAAGTAGTTTTCCTTGTGCAACTATCTTTATATTTCTCACTTTAGTTTTTCGGTATTGATTAGGAATGATATATGATGCCATTATTAAGCCCCAGACAATAAAGTTCCAATTTGCACCATGCCATAATCCAATCAGGGTAAATACGATTAGGTTTACTATTAATTTTCGCCATATTTTACCTTTGTGCAATTTTACAAGAGGAATAAACAAGTAGTCACGAAAATAGGTAGTTAGAGATATGTGCCATCTTCTCCAAAATTCTGGAAAATCTCTTGAGAAATATGGGAAAGCAAAGTTTTGTTTTAAATTAAATCCAAATAGCCTTGATATTCCAATAGCGATATCTGAATAACCTGAGAAATCTGCATATATTTGAAATGTAAAAAAGAAAGCACCAACAACTAAGGTACTACCAGAATAGTGAGAATGATTATCGAACACAAGGTTTGCATATGTAGCACAATTGTCAGCAATTACTATTTTTTTAAATAAACCCCAAAGTATTTGTTTCATCCCATCAACTGCTTTTGAATAATCAAAATTTCGTTTTGTATAGAATTGAGGTAATAAATCAATTGCTCGTTCAATGGGACCAGCAACTAACTGAGGGAAAAAACTTACAAATGCAGAGAATGAAATAAAATCTTTAGTTGGTTCAAGTTTTCGTTTATAAACGTCTATTGAATAACTCAACGTTTGAAAGGTGTAAAAACTAATTCCAATGGGTAAAATAATATTTAGTGAATTTGCTTTTACTTCTGTTCCTAAAATAGAAAAAGCATTTACAAAGTTGTCGAGAAAGAAATTGTAATATTTGAAGAAGCCAAGAAATCCAAGATTTACAAGAATGCTTGTCCATAATAGCATTTTTCTTTTGTTTTGATTTTCTTCTTTTGATAAGCTAATACCAATGAAATAATCTATTACAGTGCTAAAAAGAATTAACGATAAAAATCGCCAATCCCACCAACCATAAAAAATGTAACTTGATATTACAATTAATAAGTTTTGTGATTTTAAGTTTTTATTAGTGACAAACCAATATAGAATAAAAATGATGGGCAAAAATATTGCAAAGTCAAGAGAGTTAAATAACATTTTTTTATTCTAGTATCGGGGTTTCAAGCTGTAAACTTAATAAATAATTACCGATCAAGAAAATCCGAGAGGACTTTCGTAATTAGGTGAGTACAAGCAATTAATTATAAACGGTATTAGCAATAGTTATTACCTTCCACCACTAAGCACCTTAAGGAAGGTGAACTTTTTTGTAATTAAAAACAGCAAATACACAAAAAATAATGCAATTAGAATTTGAGCAATTATTTTTATTATTGGATTTTCTATGAAAGGTGATAATAAAGGGTACGAAATCACAATAATTGGAGAATGATATAAATGTAATAAGTACGAAAACCGTCCTGTATTGAAAAAACGAAATTGTACATCTATCAATAGAATGAAAACTAAAAAGGAGAGAGAAAATTTAAGAAAATCATTATAAAATATACTTAGAATAATACTTGTAATTATTGTTGTGATGATTAAGATTTTTTTGTTCAAATTATAGTTATACTTCGAGTATAAAACACCGATTAAAAATAGGAACGCTACATCTAATCTTAAAATTAGAGTACCAATCAATAAATAAGGTATTATAACAAATAAAGTTTTAAATTCTTTTTGAGTGACTAATGCAATAATTGAAAAAATTATAAAAATATCTCTTATAAAATATGTGGGAGGATTTATAGGAGCAGAATTAAATGAAAAGATACCTTCTGTTATTAAAGTAAAATCGAAATTCAATCTATTCAAAGTATCATATCCAAAAAAGTAATAAGCAAATAAAACTAAGAGTAAAACAGTAATATTAGCTATTAGATAAGGGATAGCTAAACTTTTAATTTTTTTAAAAAATAAATTCTTTTTATGTTGAGATATTTCGAAATATAAATATCCGGAAATTATTGAAAGAATAGCAGTTCCAAAGGTTGGAATTCTTTGCACTATAAAATAGGCTAAACCATCTTCTAATTCATTCCTTGTATGCGTAAATACAATTAATATAACTGCAATTAGTCTAATCAATTCTATACTTGATTTCATTTTCTTAATTATTACTAACGGCTTATATAGCGCACAAACTTCTTGTTTATGGGGATTCATTTCCGGATAACAGAAACTTTTGTGCTCGATTAGCGTTTTTATTTAAATTTAGTAAAAACCTAAGGTATTCTTAAAATTAAGGGCCTCTAAAAAAGTGGGAATACGCATTGGAAAAGTAAAATCTTGATTAGTGTTTCTTTACCTTTTTTTTGCAATCGACGTATAAATATAAGCCTATGCTTTATTCCAGTTTTTTATTTTATGTCCCCAAACGGCAAATAATAGAATGATCAAATAACACGGTATTAAAATCCAATAACTATCTGTAGAGGCCGTTGCCAGTGCAGTGGACTCTTGAACTCCGTTTGCAATCAATTCAATTTTATGAGCATCTACAATTCTACCATACAAAGGCGGAATTATTGCGCCTCCAGAAATTGCCATTATTAAGAGTGCAGATCCAGTTTTGGTAAATTTCCCCAAACCTTCTAAAGTTAAAGGCCAAATTGCAGGCCAAACCAATGCGTTTGCAATCCCTAGTGCCGCTACAAATAAAACAGAAACATATCCTGTTGTGTTTAAAATACAGCAACTAAAAATGATTCCTAAAATAGCACTTGCTATTAAAGCTGTTTTTTGTTGTACGTATTTTGGGATTAAAAATACTCCTAAAGCATAGGTTGCAACCATTGCCAATAAGGTGTAAGTGGTAAAGTATTTCGCCGCTTCACCTGTAAAACCAAGTGAAATTCCATAGGCAATAATCGTATCTCCCGCAATTACTTCTGCACCTACATATACGAACAATGCTAAAACACCCAGCCACAAGTTAGGAAATTGGAAAATGCTCGTTTTCGCAGTTGCACCTGCTACTATTTCTTCAGTTTCAACTGCTTCAACCGGTGGTAAAGGAGCCTTTCTTATTAAAACACCCAATACAAATAGCACAATTGCCATAATAAGATAGGGCATAAAAACACTATCTGCCATGGTATCTAATAAGCTGTTTTTTTCTTCTAAAGTTGCACCATTTAATTTTTCTTTCGTTTCATCAATTCCTGATAATAATAATGCCCCAAAAATTAAAGAACCTAAAGCACCCGCAATTTTATTGGCAATTCCCATGATGGCAATGCGCTTTGCACCACTTTCAATAGGTCCTAAAATAGTAATGTATGGGTTTGCTGCTGTTTGTAAAATAGTCATTCCAATTCCTTGAATGAAAATACCGGTTAGAAAAACCCAATAGGTTCTTGCTTCTGCAGCAGGAATAAAAACCAAAGCCCCAATAGCCATAATGATGAGTCCTAAAGACATTCCTTTTTTGTAGCCAATTTTATTTAAAATATAAGAAGCCGGTAATGCCATTACTACAAATGAAATATAAGAGGCAGACGCAACTAAATAAGATTGTGCATCTGTAAGTTCATTGATGGTTTTCATAAACGGAATCAATGCCCCATTTATCCAAGTGACAAAGCCAAAAATGAAAAACAAACTTGCAATGATTACAATTGCTGTGGTATTATTTTTTTGTTGCATGCTGTATGTTTTAGTTTAGTACCGCTAAAACTACATTCTTTATTCGAAAAAAAAAGGATTTTAAAATTTAAATTTATAAAAGTGTACGCTTCGTGTTATTTTATTAGAAAATCTTTTAAATCCTGATAACTAGTTACTTTTATCGCCACTTTTTTATTGTTGATGACTTTCTGAATTTGTGCTGGAATTTCTACTTTAACCGGCAATGTTTCTTCAACAACATCTAAAAATTTTACAGGATGCGCAGTTTCAAGAAAAACACCAAATTCATTTTCTTTTAAGCCGTATTTTTTTAAACCTAAGTATCCAACAGCTCCGTGTGGATCTGCAACATAACGAGAGTTTTTATAAATTAATTGCATGGTTTTGCGGGTTTCATCATCTGAAAAGCTATACGAAGAAAACGCTCTTTTAAGAGCTTTTAAATCGTTGTTGAATAATTCTTGAATCCTGATAAAATTACTGGGATTTCCAACATCCATGGCGTTAGAAATAGTTGCTTTAGAAGGTTTTGGATCATATTCACCCGCAACCAAATATTTAGGAACGGTATCATTTATATTTGTAGAAGCCACAAAGTG
>JBNMOF010000001.1:0-43783 GCA_051277175.1 Polaribacter sp. | reverse complement strand
GCATTGCATTTAAAACCAACCGTTCTGCCATTAAAATAGATTGCGATTTTCCTGAAACATGAAAAACAACATCACCATAATTAACCTTTTGGCCATCATTTATAAAAGTTTCTATTTTTAAATGCGCATCTACATAAGAGAAAACTTGTTTTGCAAATTCAACACCCGCAATAATTCCTTCGTCTTTTACCAATAACTTCGCCTTTCCTATGGCATCCGCAGGAATACAAGAAAGCGATGTATGATCTCCATCACCAATATCTTCCCGCACCGCATTGCTAATAATAAGTTCTAATTCTTTTTCAAACTGATCTTTTGATATCATATTTTGTGTATTCTGATGTAAAAATAACAATGATTTTCAACTTTTTGTTAGTTCTGTTCAATTTATGTTTTAAAACTGATAGATTTGTGTCTATTATAATTGAAAACTTCTTGATATAATTTTCTCTTAAAATCGAAAATCAATCAAAGTGACAAATTTAAAACACCTATGAAAATTAAATTACTAGCAATTGGTAAAACGGATAATAAAAACTTAATTCAGTTAATTGAAGAATACCAAAACAGACTAAAACATTACATTAAGTTTGAGTTAGAAATTATTCCAGACATCAAAAATGTAAAGCATTTGAGTGAAGTGCAACAGAAAGAAAAAGAAGGAGCACTCCTTTTATCAAAACTACAAAACACTGACCAGTTGGTGCTTTTAGATGACAAAGGCAAACACTTTACCTCTATGGAATTTTCGCAATACCTTCAGAAAAAAATGAATACTGGTATAAAACAACTGGTTTTGGTTATTGGCGGACCTTATGGTTTTTCTGATGCTGTTTATAAAAAATCGAATGGAAAAATATCCTTATCAAAAATGACATTTTCCCATCAAATGATTCGTCTTTTTATAGTAGAGCAGTTGTATAGAAGTTTTACAATTCTAAAGAATGAACCCTATCACCATGAATAATCGGCTACCTTTTTGCTAATTTATAAAGTAAAAGTACTTCTATAATAATTGTAGGTATTAATAAAAACAGACCAAAGGAAGCAAAAATTACAGTAACTAAAGATGCACCTACTATAATTTCTAATATTCCGTTTACTTGAGCTAATTGACCTAATTTACTTTTAAGTTGTAAAATTCCGATTCCAAAAACCAACTGCAACCCACCAAATAAAATACATTCAATAACAATTCTAACAGCAATTGTTTCATCCATTAAATACATACTAAAAACATCAATACAATTACTGATAACAAATGCTGTCATTAAAAGTAGTGTTATCACTTTTAACAATTGACTATTGTATCTTTTTGCAATCGTATAAAATCCTAAAAAAAAGAATACAAACGAAATTGCCGAAATTGTTTTAACAAGCATATACATTGAAGTATTTAAAAGAGAAATATCATCGGTAAACTGATAAAAATCTGCAGCAGTTTCTAAAAATCCAATAAAAAAATGGACAACCCCAAAAATCCAGGCTAAACTTAATATTTTCTTTTCTTTCACTGTAAAAGTGACACGCTCTTTTTGTTCTTCTTCAAAATAATCTACCCCTAAAACTTCTAAAATAATTTTAACAGTATAACTTCTTGGGTTTACTTCACCAGCCTCAATTCGCTGAATTGTACGAACATTTATATTGCATTTTGCGACCAATTCTTCTTGCGTAAAACCTTTTTGCTTTCTAAGCTCTAAAATTTTCTGCCCTAATTGTGGCTGTTTCATAATGTGATATTTTTTAAATTTCATACAATGTTAGCGCTGTAAATTAAATTGACAAACTTTTTGAAGTGTTTTAAACCCGACATTTCCACGACAAACCAATGGTAATAGTAGTTTTAGCATTTATATTTTTTTGTAATATACAGTATATTTTTCATGTTTTTTTTGCAAACCAAACAATGAAATCACATTTATAAAATGATTACATTTGTTCAAATATCAATTTATTTTTAATGAAACTCGTCTTCGCTACCAACAACCTCAATAAACTAAAGGAAGTTCAAGAAATGCTCTCAAATTCTATCGAAATATTAAGTTTAAATGACATCAGTTGTTTTGACGAAGTTGATGAGACTGAAACCACTCTAGAGGGAAATGCGAAGTTAAAAGCAGATTACATCACCCATAATTTTGGATATAATTGCTTTGCCGATGATACGGGTTTAGAAGTAGAAAGTTTAGACGGTAAACCTGGTGTATACTCTGCTCGTTTTGCTGGAGAGCCTGCGAACGCTGAGAATAATATGCAAAAATTATTAACAGACTTAGAATTTAAAGAAAATAGAAAAGCACAATTTAAGACGGCAATATGTTTAAATTTAGATGGGAAACAGTTCTTTTTTGAAGGCATTTGCAAAGGTAATATTTTAAGAGAAAAACAAGGAGACAAAGGTTTTGGTTATGATCCTATTTTTAAACCCGAAGGGTTTTCTAAATCTTTTGCAATCATGAACTCCAAAGAAAAAAATACCATTTCTCACAGAGGAGTTGCGATTCAAAAGTTAGTTGAATTTTTAAAAGAAAATTATTGATAACTTATGGCCTCTCGTCTCTAATTTAAGAGCAGAAATCCATAATACATTCTAAAATAAAAATAAAATTTCCCGTTTTCACAGTAATAATCGCATGGAAAAAAAATCGCACAAAAAATACTTTATACTTTTATCAGTTCTAGGAGTTATTTTGTTTGTGCTAAACATCAGTTTAGGTTCTGTTTCTATTCCATTTGAAGACATTCTAAACACGTTAATAGGAAACACTGCAGCGAAAGAAAGTTGGCAAACCATTATTCTATATTTTAGATTACCAAAGGCAATCACTGCAATTTTAGTCGGTTCTGGTTTGTCGGTTGCTGGTTTATTAATGCAAACTTTATTTAGAAACCCGTTAGCAGGACCTTTTGTTTTAGGGATTTCTTCTGGCGCCAGTTTAGGAGTTGCTTTGTTAATTTTAAGCGGATCTCTTTTTGGTAGCTTTTTCTTGGCGAGCTCAATCTCAAGTTGGTCTTTACCAATAGCCTCTAGTTTAGGAGCTTTTTTAGTTTTATCCGCAGTAATTATTGCTGCTAATAAAGTAAGAAATACCATGTCTATACTAATTATTGGTTTAATGTTTGGTAGTTTAACATCAGCAATCATAAGTGTTCTAGCCTATTTTAGTGAAGCACAACAAATTCAACAATTTTTATTTTGGAGTTTTGGTAGTTTAGGAAACCTTTCTTGGAATGAACTCCTCGTTTTTATTATTATTTACAGTATTGGGATGTTGGCAACGTTAGCGATCATAAAACCATTAAATAGCTTACTTTTAGGAGAAAATTATGCAAAAAGTTTGGGCATAAATGTAAAAAGAAATCGAATCATCATTTTAATAATTACAAGTGTTTTAACAGGGGTAATAACTGCTTTTGCAGGACCTATTGCGTTTATTGGTTTGGCAGTTCCACATATTGCTAGAATGATTTTCACAACTTCTAATCATAAAACATTAATTCCTGCAGTGGTCATATTGGGAGCAATTATTATGTTAATTTGTGATGCAATTGCACAATTACCAACCAGTGAATTTACCTTACCCATAAATGCAATTACTTCTTTATTTGGTGCGCCCATTGTTATTTGGTTGTTAATTCGTAAAAAGAAGTTATTTATCTAAGGGATTTTAAAACTGAAATCAAAAAATTAAAAAATAAAGTAAACGTCCTGTTTTTTTTTCTAAATTGGAAAACTTTGAAACTAAATACAAAATAAAGCAACGGCACATAAAGGAGGTCATTTGATTCTAAACTTGAAGGCCCTGAAATACTAAAACACTGAAACTGAATAAAAATAAACATAGCGTCCTCAGAACCGAAAAACTAACGATTGGTTATCAAAAGAAAAAACAAGACAAAATTATTTTTTCTGATATCAACCTATCCATAGAAAAAGGAAAATTAATTAGTGTTTTAGGAAAAAATGGCATCGGAAAATCGACCCTTTTAAGAACCATTTCTAAAGTACAAAAACCAATTTCTGGTACCATTTATTTTGAAGGAACGGACTTGAATACCTATTCAGAAAATGCGCTTTCTAAAAAACTAAGCTTGGTTTTAACAGAACGTCTGCCAGAAAGTCAATTGACAGTATTTGAATTAATCGCACTAGGAAGACAGCCCTATACAAATTGGATTGATACCCTCTCAGAAATAGATTTAGAAAAAATAAATACTGCGATAGACCAAACAGAAATAGGCCATTTAAAAAGCAATCGTTTTTATGAATTGAGCGATGGCCAATTGCAACGTGTTTTAATAGCAAGAGCATTAGCGCAAGACACTGAAGTTATTATCCTAGACGAACCTACTGCGCATTTAGACATGCATCAAACCATCAATATTTTTTCTTTACTTCAGAAGTTAGTGCAACAAACAAAAAAGACAATTATTATCTCTTCACATGAAATAAATTTAGCCTTGCAACTTTCAGATGAAATTATTTTACTTACCGAAAATAGTGTTCAATTTGGCACCACAGAAGAACTGATTTTACAAAATGCTTTTGACAGACTTTTTCCTGACAACTTGTTAAAATTTAACAAATCATTACAACAGTTTGTAATTAACAAAAGCTAGTTTTGAAGTACAATAAATTTAGGTTACTTTTATAACAAATTACAATCAATAAAATATTTTTTAAATCGATGAAAAAAACACTTTATTTGGCTAGTGCACTCGCTTTTATGGCTTGTGGTTCCAACAAAAAAAATGTATCTAGTACTGATGCAAACATAGATCAAGCGGCAAAATTCGCTACATCAATTACTGCTAAAGACTTAGGAAAACACTTATTTATTTATGCCTCAGATGCATTTGAAGGAAGAAACACTGGTGAGCCTGGACAGAAAAAAGCTGTTGAATATTTAAAAAACTTTTATGTTTCTGAGGGTATTGTTTCTCCTTTAGGAGATGGTGATTATTTTCAAGAAGTACCAGCAGAATGGATAAATAAAAACGTACGAAGAGGAACTTTTAAAGATTCTGAGAATGTAGTTGCTTTTATAAAAGGAACTGAAAAACCAGATGAAATTGTAGTAATTTCGGCACATTTGGATCATGAGGGAATTAAAGATGGAGAAATATACAATGGTGCAGACGATGATGGTTCTGGTACCGTTGCTATTTTAGAAATTGCACAAGCTTTTAAAATGGCTGTGAAAGCAGGAAAAGGACCAAAACGCTCCATACTATTTTTACACGTAACTGGCGAAGAAAAAGGCTTATTAGGTTCTAAATATTATACAGATGTAGCTCCCATATTTCCTTTGGCAAATACGGTTTGTGATTTGAATATCGATATGGTTGGTAGAATAGATGACCGACATAAATCAGATCCAAATTATGTGTATTTAATTGGGTCAGACAAGTTAAGTACGGGGCTGCACAACGTATCGGAAGCAATTAATAAAAAATACACGAATATTACATTAGACTATAAATATAATGATGAAAATGATCCGAATAGATTCTATTACAGATCAGATCATTATAACTTTGCAAAAAACAATGTGCCCATTATTTTCTATTTTAACGGAACACATGCAGATTACCACAAACCTTCAGATACACCAGACAAAATTAACTATGAATTGTTAGAAAACAGGACGCGTTTGGTTTTTCATACCGCCTGGGAAGTTGCAAATATGGACAAAAGAATTTTTGCTGATAAAGCAGAAGTTAAAGAAGAAGAAAAGAAAAAAACTAAGTAATTATTTTCTAATATAGCGTATTAAAACCAAGTGAAAGCTTGGTTTTTTTTTGTTTAAAAGAGATCTTACAGTTGCTCGTTTTAAATGACACATAAATAAATAGTATCATTTAAAAAGGAATCAGTTAAGAAAATTAAATACCTTTTAGAGAGCAAACAACTGCTTTACAGAAAAATTAATACATTTATATACAAATTGAAAGAAAATAGTTCTTGTTAATTTCGATCATAAACCCCAAAAAAAACAAAACATGAAAAAATTATTAATAGCTGCTTTTAGTATACTCCTATTTTTAGCTTCCTGTAAAAACCAATCTCAACAAAAAGAGATCAACATAAAAAATAATGTTATTAATTCTACTACTAATAAGGTTTTAGATTCAATTGTAAAACCAGTAACTCTCTCAAAAATTAAGATTCCTGAAAAAAAGATTATTACATCAAACAGCCTTAAAAGTACCAAAACCGGTTTGTATCGTTTAAGAAAATACAATAATGTTACTCTTTTTTATAGTCGAATTGCAAAATCAGCTACGGAATTATCGATAAAAAATAACGTTCCTCCAGCAGTAATACTTGCCATTGCTGGGCTTGAATCTGGATGGAACCAAGGCTATATTGGAAGAATTACAGGTAATATTCTTAGCTTGGGTACAAGAGGTGGTGATATCGAGTTACCTCCTTTAAAAATAGCGCGGTTAAACGCCACCAACAAAATTCTCTTTGATTCCTTAGAAATTATTAAATATGGGGCCAAAGATATTACTTGGGAAGAAAGACCCCCGAGTCTTAAGAAAGATTACCGACCAAAACCATTTGCCGGGAAACCGCATAATTTAGCTTATTTTAAATACCACCCAAAAGAAAAAGCGAAAGCTCAAATAAAAAATATAAACGATTTTGTAACAGTATTCATCTCCAGAAAAAGTCGGATAAAGGCATATCGCAAAGGACGAAACTTGATGGATAGTTTGGTACAAATACACGGCAAAAAAATCTTACTAGAAGATGCAACTGCAGTCAAATTTATTCATGAAATTGGCGGTAAATTAAATTCATTTAATTTCAGAAAAACATGGCCAAAAAAAGTATTAAATATTATTGAGAAAGCTGGCCTTAGTCAATTGACTTCAGAACTTTACTTAAACAAAGCTGAATTTAAAGATGTCTGGTAAAAAGAGCACCAAGCTATTTATTACAAGTGAAAAACCTTTTATTTAAATCTTGGAAAAAGAATATTAAACATGAATTAAAAATAAAAAGCAACTCAGTGAGTTGCTTTTTTAATTTATAAAGTAGCCCTATTTAATGTTTGTTACTTTTTAAGAGTTCTGGAAATTTCTTTTTGAATTTATTTAACCTTGGCACAGATACTGCTTTCACATAACTTTGATTTGGATTTTTTCTTTCATAATCTTGATGGTACTCTTCTGCCTTATAAAACTTTTCAAAGGCGGTTACTTCTGTTGCAATCTTGCGTTTATAAACCGTTGTATTTAATATTTTAATGGCGTCTTCTATAATTTTCTTTTCATTTGCTGATTTGTAAAAAGCAATAGATCGGTATTGTGTGCCATAATCTGGATGTTGCCCATTTACAGTTGTTGGATTCTGAGAACCAAAAAACACGGTAACTAAAGTCTCAAAACTTACTTCATCAGGGTTGTAATACACGGCCACCGTTTCTGAATGACCCGTTTTTCCTGTTCCAATTTTTTTGTATGTTGGATTTAAAGTATTTCCACCAGCATAACCTGAAACCGCCTCCTCTACTCCATATACACTTTCAAAAACAGCTTCTACACACCAAAAACATCCACTAGCAAAATAAGCCACTTTGGTGCCTTCCTGCGGAATAAATGTTGCTTTCTCTGTATTTTGAATGTTTTCCTTTTTCTCAGAAAAACCAAAACAAGAAACTAATACTATTGAAAAACTAATTGCTAAAATCGATTTTATAATTTTCATTTTTAAATTTATATTATTATTGTTTATTATAAAAATTGCACCAAAATAAATAACTCCCGTATCGTATAATTTACCGAACTCCTGATTCAAAATAAAAAACCCTGAATTACTTTATAAGTCGTAAAATTACATATCTTTTTACAGTTGTTTACAACTTTAGCTTTTTGTTAAGAAACCTTTTTGTGTAAAAGGCTTTAGATGGTTATTTTTGTTGAGTAATTTAATAACAAAAGTATTGTCAACTTGAGTGCATTAGAAAAATTACAATTTTTTAATTTTTAATTGCACGCAAACAGACCTTGAACTCAAAATATATTAATGGAGCATTTTATAGTATCAGCGCGTAAATACCGTCCTAAAAGATTTGAGGATGTTGTTGGGCAACAAGCCATAACCAATACGTTAGAAAATGCTATAAAAAACAATCATTTAGCGCAAGCTTTACTATTTACAGGACCTCGTGGAGTTGGTAAAACTTCTTGTGCTCGGATTTTGGCCAAGAGAATTAATCAACAAGACGCAGAAAACACGGAAGAAGAAGATTTTGCTTTTAACATTTTTGAGCTCGATGCTGCTTCTAACAATTCTGTTGATGATATTAGGAGTCTAACCGATCAAGTTAGAATTCCGCCCCAAACGGGTAAATACAAAGTGTATATCATCGATGAGGTTCACATGTTGTCTCAGGCAGCATTTAATGCGTTTTTAAAAACGTTAGAAGAACCACCTGCACATGCTATTTTTATTTTGGCAACTACAGAAAAACATAAAATAATTCCTACAATCTTATCTCGTTGTCAGATTTTTGACTTCAAAAGAATTGGCGTTTTAGATGCAAAAAACTATCTAAAAACAATCAGCGAAAAAGAAAATATTACAGCAGAAGATGATGCCTTACATATTATTGCACAAAAAGCAGATGGGGCAATGCGAGATGCTTTGTCAATTTTTGACAGAGTGGTTAGTTTTTCTGGAAAAAATTTAACCAGAGAAGCCGTTACAGAAAACTTAAATGTGTTAGATTATGACACTTATTTTGGAATGACAGATTTGTTGTTAGATAATAAAATTCCAGAAGTTCTAAATGCGTTTAATGTTGTTTTAGGAAAAGGTTTTGAAGGCCATCATTTTATAAATGGTTTGGCAAGTCATTTTAGAGATTTGTTGGTTGCAAAAGATAAAGTAACTTTAGAGTTGTTGGAAGTTGGTGATAATGCCAAGAAAAAATACCTTACACAAGCTACAAAAGCAAGCATTCCGTTTTTAATGCAAGCGATAGAAAAAGCAAATGATTGTGATTTGAGTTACAGAGCTTCTAAAAATCAGCGATTGCTGGTGGAGTTAAGTTTAATGCAGATTGCCTCTATCACTTTTGATGGAGAAAAAAAAAAACCAGCTAACTACATAATTCCTGCTACTTTTTTCCAGGCACTTTCTCCTGCAAAAAAGAAAGCTCCTAAAGAAATTGTTCCGAAAGCAGAAACCGTTAAAACACCTGTAGTTTCAGAACCTAAACCTGCAACTGCAAAGCCTATAACTGAAAGACCTGTTTTGAAAAATATGGGGCGCTTAAACAAAGAACCCGGTAAATATTCTCTAAAAGGTTTTAATAAACAGAAGGATGTAAAAAAGACAGTTGTTCAAGAGAATTTTGACAACCACCCAAAAACTGTTTTTACAGAAGAACGACTGCAGGAGCTTTGGAAATCTTATGTTGTTTTATTAAATACTAAAGGAGAAAGAAGTATGGCTTCAATTATAGGTACAGATATTCCTAAATTGGAAGCAAATTTCAAAATTTCATTTACCGTTCCTAATAAATTAATGCAAGATCAATTTAAAAAAGGAAGGCCTAAATTGATGAATTTTCTAAGGGAAAAATTAAACAATTACGGCATTGCTATTGATGTAAACCTCAATGAAGCTGTTGAAAAGAAGTTCGCCTACACCCCCGAAGAAAAATACAACAAACTAAAAGAAAAGAATCCGCTTTTAGAAAAATTACGTCAAACTTTTGAGCTAGACCTATAACAAGATTCTATTCACAAAAACTTTCACTATAAATTGTGTTATAAGTTAAAACAATACTCACTTGTTTAGCTATTTTCAGCACTGCTTTTTTCTATAAAATATACTGCTATTCGAATTTTTGACGACCAGTTAGAAAATACCAACTATTATTTGTGAAAAGTGCTTCCTATTAAAAATTAATTGACGCTTCTAAGAATAAAAAATCTTATTTATTTATATTCGATAAAAATTTCAAGAGAACCAATATGGTAGCACGAAATTCTGGAGAAAAACGCTCTTATCTTGTTTAAACAGAGCAGAAACAAGGTTCTAGTTACTACTAATGATATTGGATTAATAGCATTCTTTAAGAAAGAAAATTATGAATGGTATCATTTTAGCGAAATAATTGAAAGGAACAACCTCTTTTTAGATTATACATTTAAAGAAGGAAAATTAACTAATAGAAACGTCATTCGAATTTTAGATTTATACCAATATCCTTCAGAAATTATGAAAACTGCAAAAGAAATAGAAAAACTTACTTCTCTTGAATAACTAGTTTTTTCCCTAAATAAGACAAAGTTAAATTTTCTTTAGCTTCTGTTATTTTTTCAAACTCTGGTATCAAGTAAATTCCATCTCCTTTTTCAATAAACAAAGGAATCGATTTTTCTTCCTTAGAAAACAACTCCAAGATATCTTTATAAGCTGCCTCTGTTTTAATCTCAACTTCAAGAATAGCGGGGTTTTCTCGATAGGCTTCACTCAAATTAATATAATCATCATTCGGTGTAAAAAAGCTTTTTCTTTCTAATTCTGTAGCTTCTAAAATTTCTTTAGAAGAAGCCATTTTATAAGAACCGTGCTCACCAAAAGCTGTTGAAAGACTATTTAAAGCGTCCTTATTAACCATATCACTACCTGTTAAAGCTATCAAATAACCCACGTCATTCAATTCGATATTATCAGTGAGCGTATCATCATAAATATCAATTTGCAATGCTTCTAAGCCGTCCTTTTCAGCTAGTTCTATAAAGTTTTTATTAGAGTCAATTAGAATGACTCTCTTTCCTTTGTCCTTTAAATATTTTGCAATTAACCGTGTTGGACTTGAAGCCCCGACAAATAAAATAGCATCTGAACTTTTCAAGAAAACACCTATCACTTTGGCAAACATTCTTGCCGTTGTAGCATTTAGCAAAACGGTTCCAAGAACAATCATAAAAACCAAGGGCGTAATGTACTCTGCGCCTGCAACACCATGTTTTATTAATTTACTTCCAAATAAAGAAGCAATACCCGCTGCCACAATTCCTCTAGGCCCGACCCAACTTATAAATATTTTTTCATTTAATTTTAATTTGGAGTTATAGGCACTTGCAAAGAGGGCTAAAGGCCTAATCACAAAAACTACAATGGCAAATAGTGCTGCTGTTTTCCATGTATATAACAACAATAATTCAGCCATGTTAATATTTGCAGCCAATAAAATAAATAAAATAGAAATTAATAGGATACTTAAAGACTCTTTAAAATAGAGTAACTCTTTTAAGTTTTTTAATTTACTGTTTCCTAAAACCATTCCCATAACAACCACAGCTAAAAGGCCTGATTCATGTGCAAAAACCTCAGATTCTACAAACACTAATAAAACAGTTGATAGCGAAACTACATTTAGTAAATAATGCGGAATCAATTTTTTATTAACGGCATACGCCAACGCGTGTGCAAACGTAAAACCAAAACTTGTTCCAAATAAAAGAATTTTACCAAATTCCATTAAAGCTGTTTTTGTAAATCCACCACCACCGCCAACACTAATAAACTCAAAAACTAAAACGGCCACCAGGGCTCCTATTGGATCTATTAGGATCCCTTCCCATTTTAAAACGGTAGATACGTCTTTCTTAAGTGGAATATTCCTTAAAATTGGTGTTATTACAGTGGGCCCTGTAACAATAATTAATCCAGCAAAGAGAAAAGAAATCTCCCAACCTAAATTAAAGATATAGTGTGTTACAATTCCTGCACCTAAAAAAGTAATCGCAGCACCCAACGTAATTAATTTTGTAATTACTGGACCTACATTTTTAATTTCACTTCTTTTTAAAGTTAAGCCACCTTCAAAAAGTATGATACTTATTGCTAAAGAAACAAAATAATACAAACCATCTCCTGGAAATAAACCTTTTGTACCATTCCAAATTGGCTCGATCCATTTAGAACCATCATCACTTAAATAAGCTGCAGCTATTGGTCCAACTAACAAACCAATTAAAATTAAAGGTAAAATTGCCGGAATTTTAAATTTCCAAGCAACCCATTGTGCTAAAATTCCTAAGATGATAATTCCTGCTAATTCTAACATTTTTTTTCTGTAATTGAGGTGAGTAAATTTAAGAATGTTTCGTCAGCATAAAAATAAATTTTATTGTTTTTTTCTTTATTCAAAAGTTTGTTATCTTGTGCAATTAAGTCAAACTTTAAACGAGCTACTTGCAAAAAATACATAAAATATTAATTGGGATTGCTTTTTCGCCTAATCTAAAGCCAAATTTATTTGAGGCGATTAGGATTGCGAACTTATTTAACGCAGAACTAATTGGCGTTCATGTAGGCGAAAAAACTACTAAAAAAGAAAAGGATTTAAACGCAGTTCTTTCTGAAGCAGATGCGTTAAATATACCTCTAAAAACGATATGGCAAGAGGGAGATCCTGTAGAGGTAATTCTAAAAACTAGTGTTGACGAAGATGTAGATTTATTAATTTTAGGAGCTTTAAAGAAAGAAAAACTATTAAAATACTATGTTGGCTCTATTGCAAGAAAAATTACAAGAAAAGCGTCTTGTTCTATTCTATTATTAATAAAACCATCGATTATTAGACAATTCTGCAAACACATCGTAGTGAATGGCTTGAAAGATGATAAAACAGAGGAAACCATAAAAACTGCTGTCTTATTTGCGAAGCATTTACTATGTAAAAAAATGACAATTGTTGAAGAAATTAGTCAAAGTGAATTGCACGTAAAAGTAAATGATGACAAGAGTTTAAGAAAGTCTACCATTGTTAAAGAACGCTTAAAAATTAGAGAAGATCGGCGTGTAAAAAATATTTTGAAAGAAATAGATTGCACTGATATATCCATAAAAACTCAAAGTATTTTTGGGACTAGAGGTTATTCTATTGGTCATTATGCCAAAGTAAAAAGAGCAGATTTACTTGTAATGAATGCTCCAACTAAAATTGGAATTCTAGACAGAATTTTCCCCCATGATATTGAATATATTTTATCTGAATTACCAACTGATGTTTTAATTGTAAAATAAATGCAAAAGAAAAATACATTTAAAACCTTTTTAGGTGAAATTCCCCAAAATCTATTTTCTGGTTTTGTAGTCTCGTTAATTGCACTTCCTTTAGGACTAGGATTGGCATTAGCATCTGGAGCACCACCAATTTCTGGTATTATTGCTGCAATTGTTGGTGGTATTGTAGTTTCTTTAATTGGGGGCTCTAACGTTACCATTACGGGCCCAGGAAATGGTTTAGTAGTTGTAATTCTCTCGGCTATTACTATTTTAGGAGACGGAGACGTCTATCAGGGTTATTTATTTACACTTGCCGCTATTGTTATTTCTGGAATACTTTTAATTATTCTTGGATTCTTAAGAATGGGTGCTTTAGGTGATTTCTTTCCTTCATCTGCAATTCAAGGAATGTTGGCCGCCATAGGAATTGGAATTTTCGCAAAACAAATTCATGTAATGTTGGGTAACTTAAATGCAAAAGGAAGCATTGTAGAACTATTAATTCAAGTTCCTGAAGGAGTCTTTAACTTTATTAAAACAGACAACTCTAGCATGTTTTATGCTGGCTTAATAGGACTTATTAGCCTTTTAATTATGGTGTTTTACAGCAAAATTAGAAATAGATACTTTCAATTAATTCCTGCACCTATGTGGATTGTAGTTTTAAGTGTTGGTTTGTATTATTATTTTGATATGTTCTCTTCTACAACATACCCCATAAATAAAAAATTACTCATTGATTTACCAACTGATATTTTATCCAATTTTGCATTTCCAGATTTTGGAAAAGTATACCAATCTGAATTTATTAGTGCCGTTATTTCAATCACCTTGATTGCAAGTATCGAAAGTCTATTAAGTATAAAAGCTGTTGATAAATTAGATCATTTAAAAAGACGTTCTAATGTAAATAAAGACATTAGAGCTTTAGGTTTGGCAACCGTAATTAGCGGTTTTTTAGGGGGTTTAAATGTGGTTACGGTAATTGCAAGAAGCTCTGTAAATGTCAATAATAAAGGGAGTAATAGATCTGCAAACTTTTTTCACGCACTCTTTTTAATCGCTTTTATTTTACTTTTCGCAACTGAATTACGTAAAATTCCACTTTCTGCTTTGGCAGCTATTTTAGTGTTTACTGGCTACAAATTAGCGGCTCCCGAAAACATAAAAAAAGTATTTAACATTGGTTCTGAACAGTTAATTATATTTCTAGCAACACTTCTAGTAACAATATCTACAAGTCTGATTACCGGTATTTTAGTAGGAATCATTATCACATTCGTAATTCATGTAATCATCAATAAAAATGTTTTATTATTTCTCAAAAATATTTTAAAACCAAATGTTTTGATGTTTACAGAAGATGGGAAATATTATGTAAGTGTAAAGAACTTTTCAAGCTTTTTAAATTACACAAAACTAAAATCGAAGTTAGATCAAATACCAGAAACCGAAGAAGCCATCGTAGATTTTTCATTATGCGATTTTGTAGATCATTCTGTGATGGAAAACATGAACAACTATACTGAAACTTTTGAAAGAAAGGGTGGCCATTTTGAAGTGATTGGTTTAGACGATTCTAAATCGGGAAGTGAACATCCTTTTGCACTTCGTAAAATATTACCAAAACAAAGAATTCCGAAAGAAGGCGTTTTAACCAAAAGACAGAAATCTATTCAAAAAATTAGCGAAGGAATGCAGTATTCTTATGATGCTTTTTCTGATTTAAAAATAGAAGAATTGCCAAGTTTCGGATATTTTAAAACACGAAAGATTGACAAGATTTCTAATGTTTTAACAAAGAACCATTGTACTCTTTTTGATGTTCAATTTTCAGAAGGAGAAATGATTGCAAAACAGGTTATAAAAGCGACTATGTTTCATATTCAAACAGAAAAGAAGCTTCCAAAATTCACTTTAGATAAAGAGGGTGTTTTTGAATATCTTTTGCATTTTGCAGGATATAAGGATATTGATATCCATGAGCATCCAGATTTTAACAGACGCTTTTATTTATCTGGAAAAAATGAAGAAAAAATTAGAGCCTTTTTTACAGATGAACTAATTTTGTTTTTTGAATGCAATAAACAATATCACATAGAAGCTACAAATACTGGTCTTTTAATTCTAAGTAATGAAAGATTGGCAAGTGTAAAAGAACTTAAAGCACTCGCCTATTTTGGTGCAGGCTTGCAAAAAATCATAGAAAAATGTTAGGATTACAGTTTGAAACAGAAACTTCTTGGGCAGATATAGCCAAAGTAAATTTAGAGCAGATATTAACAGATCATGCCTTTTTAGAACAAAAAGCAGCCTCTAATGCCGTTTCTATTATTATTAATTATTCTGAAGAAACGGAGCTCGTAAAAGAAATGAGTAATATTGCTATTGAAGAAATGCAACATTTTAAAATGGTGCATTTACTCATGGTAAAAAGAGGGATGGTTTTAGGACGTGAACAAAAGAATGATTATGCAATTCGCCTTCAGAAGTTTTTTAACAAGACGAAAGACAGAAAAAATGCGTTGGTACAACGTTTATTGATTGCTGCCTTAATTGAAGCTAGAAGTTGTGAACGTTTTAAAGTGTTTGCTGAAAATATGGAAGATGAAGAATTGTCTAAATTTTACCAAAACTTAATGGTTTCTGAAGCAAATCACTACACCACCTTCTTGAAATTTGCAAGAGCATATGAGGACAGAAAAATTGTAGATGAAAAATGGAATGCATTGTTAGCTTTTGAAGCGGAGATGATGCGCGAACGTGGAAATGTTGCTAAAATTCACGGTTAGAAAAGCGAATCTTAATCTTTTCGTTTCGACTTTACTGAATACAGAGTTCCTGAGAAACACGCTTGGGACCGCTAGGAGTTTTACTGTTAACATCTTAAAGAATAAAACCTTACTACTGCGAAACGCTGCCAATTTGAAATGGTATTCCTTCCACACCTTTAAAATCTTAAATTGTATGTCCTTGACACTTTACACCTTTAAAACTCCAAAATATGTTTAGCAAAGAAGAAGCAACCTTGTTAAGAAAAGAATTTTGGATAAGCTTTGGAAAATCGTTTCCAAGGAAATGGTTGTTATACAACACAGAAATAAAGGGATTCTCTTTTAAATTTGTTGCTAACAGAAAAAATGCAGCTGTTTGTCTAGATATTGAAAATCCGGATGAATTGGTAAACCTGCTCTACTATGACCAAATGCTATCTTTAAAAGGATTACTAGAATCAGAAATCCCTGAAATTATTTTTAACAACGAGTATGAGCTAGAAAGTGGGAAAGTAATCCATAGAATCTACATTCCGTTTGAAGGAAAATTTAGTATTCATAATAAAAATACATGGCGAGACTGTTTCGAATTCTTTGTCGCAACAATGCCAAAATTTGAAGACTTCTACCACGAATATGAGGATGTTATTAAGAATATATAGCGCTCCCGGAGTTACAACTAATTTTCTAGTCAAATAAGACCATTTAGGCGTCTGCGTTAAGGATTGCAGCATTTGTTTGAGCTCTTTTAAGAAGTATGAATAAAAAGCGAGTGCGAAAAGCCTGACCGCGCTTTTTTGCGAGGTAACGCCCAAAGTAAGTTTAAAGAAGTCTGAACTAAAAAATGCCTTCATCTTAATTTGGTATACTATAGAAGTGTATTCAAAAAAAAATACTTTCATGAGACATCTTGGCGATCAAACTACCTAACCTGCAATTCAAAATTAAGTATCTCCGTTCAATAACAATTTTACCTACCCATACTAAATACAACTTCTGTAAGGTTGTTAGTGCCCAATTTTACTCGTTTTGTTTTAAGAAATAAGGTGCTTACTTTTTAATAAAAAAGTATTTGAGTTAAGATCAAAACCATTTGAGCAAAAACAAACTTATGATTGCTTGTACCTTTGTGGTGAATTTAAAAATAGGAGACTACATGGATTACTTAAATATAAATAAAGATAAAATATTACCAGTTGTAACAGAATTAAATATTTTATTGGCAGACTATCATGTGTACTATCAAAAATTAAGAAATTTTCATTGGAATGTTTTAGGAAAAAATTTCTTTGACTTACATAACAAGTTTGAAGAAATGTATGACGACACAAAAATAAAGATTGATGAAGTTGCTGAGCGGATTATTACCTTAAAATACCATCCAATTAGTAAACTTTCTGATTATATAGAAGTCTCTAGAATTAAAGAATCTAGCCCTTTATTAACCGACGTTGCAATGGTAGAAACGATAATAGAAGATCACAAAATATTAATTGAACAACTAAGCAAAGTAAGTAATAGAGCAGATAAAGCGAAGGATGAGGGCACTATTGATCTAATTGGCGCTTACATTAGAGAGTTAGAAAAATCTACATGGAAATTAAATGCTTGGTCAAAAAGCACAAAAGACGAATTAAATACGAGTTTTGTTAAATAATTCACCTTCCTATTTTTAGCATATTAAAAGAAAGCCTTTTAACAATTTTTATTCGGTTCTAAATATAATCCAAAAACAAGAATACATGCAATATCCTTGAAGATGTTGCCCGTATTTTTTGAAGTAATAAAGTATCCCTTCGAGTATCTAAATTGCCCCTACAATTTTCTAAAGAGCTTAGCACATTTTGTGTTAAGCTTTTTATTTTTTGAAAAAATCTTATGTATTTTTGTTGGATGATTCAAAACGACACTATTATTGCTTTAGCTACTCCTTCTGGTATTGGCGCAATTTCTGTAATTAGACTTTCTGGTGATAATGCTATTCTTTTGGTAGATGCCAATTTCAAAGCTATCAAAAAAAATAAAACCTTAAAAAACCAGAAAACACATACTCTTCATTTGGGTCATATTTTAGAGAACAACATTATTCTAGATGAAGTTTTAGTGTCTGTTTTTAAGAATCCAAATTCTTATACGGGAGAAAATGTAGTAGAAGTTTCTTGTCATGGTTCTCGTTTTATACAGCAAGAAATTATTCAGTTATTTCTAAGAAAAGGAGCTAGAATGGCAGATAATGGTGAATTTACAATGCGCGCTTTTTTAAACGGAAAGATGGATTTGAGCCAAGCGGAAGCTGTTGCAGATGTAATAGCCTCTAATTCTGCCGCAAGTCATCAAATGGCAATTCAGCAAATGCGTGGTGGTATCACCAATGAATTAAAAGAATTGCGAGCGCAATTATTAGATTTTGCCGCTTTAATTGAATTAGAGTTAGATTTTTCTGGCGAAGATGTAGAATTTGCAGATAGAACAAAGTTTAAGGAATTGGTGGCAAAAATAACTTTTGTTTTAAAACGTTTAATCGATTCTTTCTCTTTTGGAAATGCGATGAAAAATGGAATTCCTGTTGCTATTATTGGTGAACCCAATGTAGGAAAATCTACGTTGTTAAATGCGCTATTAAATGAAGAAAAAGCAATTGTATCGGAGATTGCGGGTACCACAAGAGATGCTATTGAAGATGAAATAATTATAGATGGTGTTGCGTTTCGATTTATAGATACTGCAGGAATTAGAGAAACCAAAGACATCATTGAGAGTATCGGGATTAAAAAAGCATACGAGAAAGCAGACAATGCACAGTTGATTATTTTCTTAATTGATTCCAATAAATTTGGGAGGGATAAGTCAGCATTTTTATCAGAAATTGAAACTATAAAAACGCGCTTTCCAAACAAACGTTTATTAGTAATTGCGAATAAAATGGACACTCTATCTAGCAAAGAAACAGACATAATTGAATCTGAAATTGAGCATTTAATTTTATTATCAGCAAAAAATAAAATAGGTTTAGACGATTTAAAATCTGAACTAACGTCTCTTGTAAATATTGGTGCTTTGAGTAATAATGAAACTATTGTGACCAATTCTCGTCATTTTGAAGCTCTGAATAACGCTTTAATTGCAATTATGTCTGTAAAGGAAGGAATTGACTTAGAAATCTCTACAGACTTATTCTCTATTGATATTAGAGAGTGCTTGCGCCACTTAGGCGCTATTACTGGAGATTATGATGTGGACAAAGATATTCTAGGACATATCTTTGGGAATTTTTGTATTGGAAAGTAGTTTAGTTTTTTATTAATTCTAGCTCTAATTCCTCTAAAGATTTTCCTTTGGTTTCTGGTAGTATTTTTAACAGGATAAAGAATCCTATGAAAGCTACTGCACCAAATAAGAAAAAAGTTAAGGCATTTCCTAAATTAGATAATTCCCAAGGAAAAACTAATTGTACCAAAGAGCTTATTAAAGAGTTAATAAAAGCAATAACACCAATTGCCAAACCTCTGTATTTTATAGGATACAACTCCGATAAAAGCACCCACATTACAGGACCTAATGAAAAAGCAAAACAGGCTATAAAACCTAAAATACCTATTAATATTAAGTTCGCATTAATCGTTGTTGCTGCCTCTAAAATAGCACCGTCATTTTTACTATAAATTTTAGTACCTAAAACCTCTTTTAATTCATTTTTAAACTCGACATCATTGTCATATAACTTATCTGCAAAAGGGAGTAGTTTTTCAGCATCAGAAAACTCAAATTGATTGATTTCTTCTTTTGATAATTGATATGTTGCCTCATTAAAACCATAAGCACATACCAATAGACTAACTGCAATACCCGCGGTACCAATTAACAACAATGGTCTTCTGCCCATTCTATCAATTAAATAAATAGCTACAAAAGTGAAAATTACCGAAATTGTACTTAATAAAACTCCTGATGAGAAAGCAGCATCTGTTCCAATACCTGTTTGTTTAAATATAGAGGTTGCGTAGAAATACACTGCATTAATACCCGTAATTTGCTGCAATACACCAACAACTAAACCTATTACTAAAATAAAACGTAATGATGGTTTTAACAAGTCTTTAATTTTTAATTTAGATTTATTTTCGTCTGAATGTATATTTTTTTCGATCGCAGCAATCTCTGCGCTTCCGCGATCAACACCATGAATTTTAATTAAAACTTTTTTTGCTTCTGCAAAATCATTATTTAAATACAACCAACGCGGACTTTTAGGAACAAAAAACAAGAAAACAAAGTATATGATTGCAGGAATTAACTCTACTCCTAACATCCATCTCCAAACGTTTTCATCAGTTAAAAATGCACTATCGATTGTGTTGTATTTATTGAAAAAATAATTGCTTAAAAATGCCGCAAAAAAACCAAAAACAATATTTAGTTGTTGCAAAGAAACCAACTTGCCTCTATTTTCTGCTGTTGAAATTTCTGCAATATAAATTGGTGCTAAAACCAATGCCGCACCAAATGCAATACCTCCAATAATTCTTGCGATATATAGCATTTCATAAGAACCTGCCATGGCAGATAACGTTGCAGAAATTGCATATAAAAAAGCAACAAAAATAAGTGTTTTCTTTCGTCCAATTAAATCGCTTATTCGCCCTGAGAAAAGCATCGCAAACATTGCTGCAAATGAAGGGGCGCTCACTACCCAACCAGATTGTATTTCATTTAAATTAAATTCGGGACCCGCAAAAGACATTACTCCAGAAATAATTCCTGCGTCAAAACCAAAAAGGAATCCTCCTAGTGCAACTATAAAACTTATAAAAATGGTGTATGTCTTATTATTCATGTTTTTTTTGAATTTAAAAAAAGTAAATTTAGTAAATAATAGACTGCATTGCACGCGGTTCTATTTCTAAAAATGTTTCGCTATTTTCAACAATCAATTTATAGCCAATCTTATAATCTGTTTTATTCATGACTACGGTAACAATTTTTCCATCTTTATTTTTAAAAGAGGTACTTTCTATTGCCGACCTACTAGTTGTTGTACTTACACGTAAAGCGCCCGGCTTTATAAATTTCGAGAAGTGGCCAATGTAATAATAAGTTGGTGTAAATGTTAATACTCCTGTTTTTGTATTGGCATGAATTGGTGCAAAACAGAAATTTTGAACATGATTTGGACCGCCTCTTTCATCTAATAAAATATTCCAATCTGTCCAACCAACAACACCACTATTAAAGTCATTTATCATAGAATTCCCATACCGTTCTGCATTTGGCCAAAACTGTAATTTCTCAGAATTAAAGCCTTCAGCACAGCCTTCCGTAAATAATAGATTTTTAGAAGGAAAAGATTCTTTAATATTTTTTAAATTATCATATTTAGGCAAACCACCTGTCCATGTTTCATACCAATGAAAACCTATCCCCCAGGCATATTTAGATGCTTCTGGATCTTCAAAAATAGTATTAGCTCTGTCTGAAATTAAGTCTCTATTATGGTCCCAAACAACAATGTTCTTGTCTCCTAAACCAGCTTTTTCTAACGTAGGTCCTAAATAATTTTTTAGAAAATCTCGTTCTTCATTTGCTGTATAAATACAAGACTCCCACCTTTGCACAGCCATTGGTTCATTTTGAATAGTTAATCCCCAAACAGGAATACCTTCTTTTTCATACGCTTTTATAAACTTCACATAATAATCCGCCCAAGATTGACGAAATTCTGGAAGTAACTTGCCTCCTTGCAACATATTGTTATTCGTTTTCATGAATGCTGGCGGACTCCAAGGACTTGCATAAAAAACCAAATCTTCTTTTTTAATTAAAGCAATGGCTCTTTTTATAAAAGGAATTCTTTTTTGCTTATCCTTCTCAATTGAAAAAGTCTTCAACTGGGCATCCCCTTCATCGATGTATGTGTGGCTTCCTAGACCAAAATCACTGCTATGAATACTTGTCCTTATTATGTTATAACCAATACCGTCTTTACCGTATAAAGATTGTAATAATTTATTTTGTTGAACAGGATCTAACATCGCAAAAACTTCGGATGAGGCATCCGTAATGGCGCCTCCAACACCTAAATATTCCTGAAAAGTTTTCTTTGGATTTACAAAAATAGCGACTTCCGTCTCTAAAGGTTGCACCTTCTTTTTAAATATTTGCGTACTTGTTTTTGTCAATCTTAATTCAGTATCTTTTGCCGTTGTATATACTTGAAGCGTTTTATTCTTGAAGTCTGTTTCAGAATTCTTAGATAGGGTTTCTTTCTTATATGCTTCTTTAACCTCTGATTCTGAACAAGAAACAAGCAGTGCTAAAAGAGCTATTACTTTTAAATTCTTAAACATCATATTTTAATATAAATTATTGTCTAAACTCATGTTTTACCCAATCTACTTCCATCACCCATTCACCTTCCATAGGTGCATCTGTAATTTTAGCAAAATTTAAGATCGCAAACATTTTTTCAGGGTATTTAGCGCCTTGTCCAATATTTCTATATATTTCTTTACCATCAACACGGTATACCAAATCAGTTTTTTCCCACTCAACAGCATAGGTATGATATTCATTTAAAGTGACGTCAAAACCTTTTCGTAAGCTCCACCAATCTCCTTTATCACAAGCCTCTAAACTTTTAATTGCTCCCGATGTAAAATGATTTTTTTGGTGATCACCGTGGTGTTCAAAAATATCTATTTCTCCAGATCCAGTTAATGGCCAACAAATATTTTCATCTGCCTCTTGCACTGGTGCTTCGTTATTTTGTGCGCCCAAAATCCACCAAGCAGGAAACATACTTGGCTTTCCGTTACTTCCTAGCTTCAATCTAGCCGTCCATTTTCCTTTAATGAATTCCTTTTTATTTTTAGAGGCTATTCTACCTGCTACATATTGTGTAGCAGGATGCTGAATTCCATTTTTATCTAAATTATCGCAGTCTTTTTTCTCTCCTGTGTTTATCACCTTTAACTTGAGCGAGCCGTTGCTAACTTCGCGCGTACCAAATTCCCCTTCTGGAACATAACAATGTGTTTCATTGTTCACCCATATGCGCTGATCTTGCCAGTTATCCTCGTTAAAAGTGTCAAAATCATCTATAAAATCAATTTTCCAAACTGAAGCTACATCGGCTTTTATTAAATCTTTTTTATCTTTTATTTTACAACTTGTTATAAGAATTCCGAACGTAAAAAAACTTAACAAATAGTAATAATATCTATTTTTCATATAAACTGTTTAATTGAATTATTATATTTTTTCACGCATTTTAAAAGAACTGAAAACCCTGTCTTATTTTTTTTTAAATGTATAACAAAGAGACAAGGACCCGCGATGGCGCTATTTTCCTTCTGGTTCTATTTAGTTTTTAATTAATTTCCTTTGATAACTTCCATATTCGGTGTCTACCAGCAAAAAGTAGACCCCAGGCTTAAGACTTGAGACCTTATACACTCCTTCTTGCGTCTTTGGTTGCATCTTTTTTACAATACGTCCATTAACATCGATAATTTTAATACGTTTAATACGTTGTTGATTGTTTACTTCTATTTTTAATTGTTCTGAAACCGGATTTGGAAATACTGCAAGCGTATTTTTCATAAAAGTGGCAATACTCAAACTATTTATAAATTCAAATTCAAACCAATTCAGATTAAAATCACCTATCAATACTTTCATTCTCAACGTATAAATACCTGCGTTTAAAATTGTTGGTACATTTGTAGTTTGCCAAGATTGCCAACCACCAGTAACCGGAAGATCAACAATGGAAAGACTTTCTTCTGTGCTGTTATTCATTAATTGAAATTCAATCTTTCCAGAGTTCCACTGCGCAGCAGACCTAATATTTAGATCATAGTTGCCCGTATTTGCGATATAAATTAAATATTCAGAGTAATCCCCTGCATCTGTATACCCAATATTTTTCCCTGCACCTGTATCTGAAGTGTTTTCCGTTTCTAATCCAACCTGTCTTGAAAAATTTTCTGCCTCTATTTTTCCTGGAATTTGAAGTCGCGTCATTAAATTATTATCCACATTTAATTCCGAAAACTTATTTAATACAGTATTGTAAATAGACGTTATACTACTACCCTTGTAACTTAAGCTTAGAATATCTTGATAAAATAAATAAGTATTTAAATTAATGGTAAGCACTCTACTACTGTTGGTCTCTAGTTCCACTGATGCGAGTGTTACTATTTCATTATTCACTTTCACCTCAAATAAATCATTTGATAATACAGACTCATTTATGGGTTGATTTAAAACAAGTTTAATAGATTTTTCGTCATTATTCGTGCTTGAACCTAACTCTTTAAATATGGGAACCGTTGTCGATTTTAAAAACTCAATACTACTCATATTAAATTCTGAATTTCCATCAACTTGAACTTTTAAAACCTGATCTCCAGCTTCTAAATATGCGTTTTCTATAGTATGGTTTACAAAATTGCTCCAACCGCCACTATTCCCTAAATTCACATTTCCAGCAATATCGACATCATTTACAAAGAGTTTTACTTTTGCTCCAGATTGCGTTGTAGCATATCTGAAATTAATAGTATAGAAACCCGTTTCTGCAACCTCTACCGTATATTTTAACCATTCTTTGTCGTTAGTATACCCTATATGATATCCGTTGCTATTTGTATTGTCTGAGTTTGTCTGAATATCTACACCATCGTTACGATAAGCCCATCCTGAATTCCAAGCTTCATATGGTTCTCCTGAAAGGGAATAATTTGCATAGTTGACATCATAATAGGCAATACCATTGGTTCCTAAGTCATAATCTGACAAATAAACCACCCCTGGTATTTGATGATTTGCATATGGAATGTGAGTTTCATCTTGCGGCTGTCTTAAAACAGCATCTACAACATCTTTATAATACACATTATTATCTAACAATAAGTCGGTTGTTAATTGGGTTAAACCCTGCATAGCTTCAACCACAGAAGGTTGTTGTCCTTCCCCTTTCCAATATTTAATAATAGCCTCATAATTGGAGTTCGAATTTATGGAATAAGGGCACGTAATTGTTTCAATTCTCTTCCAAGGCCACCAAGCCCAACCAATATCATTATCTTCAAATAAGTTTATAGCCTCTGTAAACCATACATTAGAATTCTCACCAGACTCTCCAAGCCATAGTGGCACATTGTGCTCTTCTCTTATGTCTAAAACCCACTGCATAGAAGCAGTATCGTTATACGTCCAATATTTATGTGGACTATAGACCATATTCGAATCCCAAGGCGGGGTGAGACCAGAAAAATCATTCGCAAAGCCATTTCCCTCAATAAAAAGGATATGATTAGCATCTACTGCTCTAATTTCATTGGTAATTCGAATGTATAAATCACGAAGTACATTTGTTCCTAAAGGCCAGTTTACTTCATTTAACAAATCATAACCACCAATCCATTGTTTGTCTTTGTAACGTTCCGCTAGTTTCCCCCATAAAGCAACTGTTTTACTTTTATTAAATTCGCTTTCCCATAAAGAAGGTTTTGTATCGTCATAATCAGAAATCGCTGCATCTTTTCCTTGGCCACCAGGAGCAGCATGTAAATCTAGAATCAAATAAATTTGATTAGATTCACACCAGGTTAGCAGTTCATCAACCATCTCAAAACCAGTCGTCAGCCACGTATTTTCATTTAATACAGGTTCTGCTTCTATCGGTAGGGTAAACAAATTATAATGCATTGGCAATCGAATGCTGTTATAACCAAGACTTGCAATTGTATTAACATCTTGCTGCCTCACAAAGTTTTGACGCCAATTGGAATAAAATTCTGCAGTATTCTCAGCCCCCACTAAAGCGGTAAGTTTTTCTATAAATTCATATTGGGTATCCGCTGCTCCAGAAGAATTCATCATGTAGCCTTCTTGCAACATCCATCCACCTAAACCAACGCCTTTTAGCAATACCTCCTCTGAGCTTGAGTTAATGATCTTCTTTCCTAAAGTTCTTAAACCTTGAGCATTAAAAGAAACTGTGCAACAAAACGCAACCAAGATTATATATTTTTTCATAAAATTATTCAATTCTTATTTATAAATTGTCTAAACCAAATAGGGTAATTTCAGAACCTACCGTTATTTGCGTGCTCCCATAGTTCGAAGTCATCTGAAATTTAAGATATCGAAAAGCATCAGAAGTGTTGTCTAAACTAAACTCGTGCCCATCTATAGCCGCTTGAAAAGCAGTAGCTGGTATATTACCGGCGCCATCTCTAGGGTCACCAATATCAAATTCTCCTAATAAATTCCAAGTTTGATTGTCTGTGCTCGCATATAAGTTAAAGGACTTTAAATTTTCTTCTTGATAGTGATACGTAACCCCTCCACCATTATACCAATAAGCTCTTTGCCAAACTATAAAACGTTGTATTTTTATATTTTTATTAAAGTCGATTACAATATCTAATGGAAAATTTAAGCTTCCCCCATTATTATCTCTTGTGGCAATAAAATAACTATTGTCAGCGTCTGTCTCCACAGTATCCACAATGTCATCCCAAAAATTAACAGTTCTTCCCTCATAAGCATTTCCGTTGATGGATTGTCCACTTACTAACGACCAGGTAGATTTGTCTATTTTTTCTTCAAATAATGGCGTATACCTACCTTTATCTTCTAATTCTGTAATGTTTCCATCAAAATCTTCTACTTTTATAGAAATAGTGACTTCGTTAGGTTCTAAACCCCTAATAAATTGAAATTCTTGGGCATTGTTTGATGATAATATTCTAATTATTTCGTTAGCCCCATCCAATATATGAACATAAACAAAAACTGTTTTTGCAGCGATATTATCCCAGGTAATTTTAATCCCACCTAAATCTGGTGTAATTTGTATACTTTCTTGCACTAAAAATATAAATGATTTTAAAGGAATAAACGCTATCTCTACAAATTCAGAAATATTTTCACTTTCATCTAAAACATATAATTTCACTTTTACTGCGGATGTTTGATTGAGACCATTTACTTCTATAGTACTTGTATGCTTGCTAGAAACCCTAAACACCTCTTCTCCTTGTGAGTTTATATACACTGCTTTCACGTACAAGATATCATCATCTGCAGGTAAAGTATAATTAATAATACCTCCACCATTGGTAGGTATTACTTCTATGTTCGTAACCATCCCTGGGGGATTCGTATCCAAGTTTTCATCCGAGGTGCAAGAAATAATTGTTACGAGCATAAAGATTGAAAAAAGCAGTGCTTTATTAATTTGTTTTTTCATAATACTATTTTTTACCAACCTGGGTTTTGAATTAAATTAGGATTTCTTGAGAGTTCTGTAAAACTGATAGGTTGGAGGTAATCTCTCGGACTGTTAAAAGAGCGTTGACTTACTTCCATAATTTGATAGTAATTCGCTTCTGAATCTTCATCTACAGACCAACCTTGAATAGGTGTCGTAAAATATTTTTCTGCTAACTTCCATCTTCTAACATCATAATATCGGTGTCCTTCAAAAGCCAGCTCTATCATTCTTTCTTGTTGAATAATTTCTCTTAAACCTTCTTTACTAGTATGTTTATTTGGTGTTGCTGCCAAAGTTGCATTGCTCCAGGCATCTTGAACTGATGGCACTCCAGCACGTTCCCTGATCTTATTCAATGCGTCATATACTTCCTGAGAAGGCCCACTAAACTCGTTTAACGCTTCTGCATAGTTTAAGTACAACTCACTTAAACGCACCATTGGCCAAGGATAGGTTATTGCTTTATTATAAGTATCTCCTTCAGAGTCTTGATGTACTAACTTTTTAAGCGCATAACCTGTTACCAAATAATCTCCAGTATTTGCAACTCTACCGTGGGCTTCTCCTTTTCTCATTTTTAAATTCCAAATTGATCCCCAAGTTCTATTAATACCTCTATCGAAACCCAAAGCTGAATAAAAACGAGCCTCTCTATTTAAATTTAGTTTTGCAGTTCTGTTTGCAAATTGTGCATAAAATCGTTGGTTAAAAGCAATAGTTGTTGTGCTATATCTATCGGCATACTCAAAAGATAAGTCTTCACTGATAGGCAACCCATTTTTTGTATAATAGGTTTCCGCCATTCTAAGACTTGGAGCTAGCCATTGCCATGAAGCTTCAACAGATGAAGAACTTGGGTCTTTCATCATCGCAGGAGACTGAATTTGCCAATATTGTCCGTTAGTAACCGGACTAGAATTTCCCCATAACAATTCTGAATTCCAAGGATCTGTAATTGCAAAACGATTATTATACTGATCTCTCACTAATTTAAATTGAAAATTACTAGTATCAAAAAGAGGTGCTGTATCTGTAAAATAATACATTGTTGCCCCTTGTGAAATTGCGGCATTTAAAGCATCTTTGGAAGCTTGAGCGGCTTCTTCCCACTTCAAACTTTCATAGTTTTGATTGAAAAAATGCGCACCTTCTACATTTACAAAATTCGAATACATAGATGTATTTCCATTAAATAACGGACTTGCACCATATAAAAGCACCTTTGATTTTATCGCTTTAGCGATTACTTTATCTATTCTACCAACATCATTATTTCCAAGTACTTTTTCTGGTAAATCTAAAATAGCAGCGTCTATTGTTTCTAGAATATAACTAAAACACGCGTCCACTGTTTTGCGATCTAACCTCACTTCAGTATCAGAAGCAGAGATAGATAAATTTGTATCTACAATAGGTATAGGACCATAGTTGCTTACCAATAAAAAGTGAAAATATGCTTTTAAAAATTTTACCTCAGCTTTCCATTGATTTTTTTCCTCTTGCGTCATATCAACTACCAAGTCTATATTTTCAGTCAAAGTATTACAGCTACGTATGCCCTCCCATAAAGAGCCTTGTCCTCTGCCTACCGCAGAAAACCCAGACCAATAACCCATTAATGGTGAAGAGACACTCTGTTGCCCTTTCATTAATTTAATGGAATTTGGTTCTTTAGGGATGGGTACTGCCAATTCATCACTTAACAATACGTAACTCGCATAAGTACCATCATTTTGAGGTAAATAACTATAACAATTTGCCAATGCATTGTATGCAGTCTCTTTTCTGTTAAAAAGTAAACTTAACTCCTGTGTTCCGTCTGGCACAATATCTAAATAATCCTCGCAACTTATAAATAGTGATACACCACATAAAATAATTGCTACATATTTGTTTCTTAAATTCATTTTTTATTTTTTAAAAATTTACTTGAGCGCCAATATTAATCACTCGTTGCGGTGGATACCCAAGTCCATTACCAGCCATTTCAGGATCCCATAATTTAAACTTCGCAAAGTTTAACAAATTCAAACCCGTAAGATATAGTCTTGTTTTTGCCCTTTTAAAAACTGCACCTGTTTTTCCGGGAATCGTATAACCAAACTCAACACTTTTAAGTCTTAAAAAGTCGCCTTCTCGCAACCACCAAGTAGATGGCTTTTGATTGTTTTCTATTTCGTAGGTGGACAAACGTGGCCAAAAGGAATTCGGATTTGGACTGTTCTCTGACCAATGGTTGTCTGCAATAATGCTCAGTGCATTTCTTTCATTGACAAACGGCGAAATATCGTTGGGATTTATGAAGAAGGAGGACCTTGCAGACCCCTGCATAAATACAGAAAAATCGAAATTCTTATACACTGCAGAAACCCCAAAACCATAAACAATCTCTGGAACCGTTGGATTCCCAATAGGTGCTTGATCTAGCTCATTTACAAATCCATCTTGATTGATATCTGTATACTTTATATCTCCTGGTAAGTATGAATTTGTAGTTGAAAATCCATTAAATTGTTCTGGAGAATTATCAATATCTTCTTGATCTACAAATAAACGCTCGGCGATATACCCCCATTGTTGATTTACGGGGTACCCCAACCTACTTAGATTTTTATTTTGGAATTCTGGCTCACCATTTACTTCTATCTTATTCGTTGAATACGTAAAATTACCTCTTGCCGTAATATAAAAATCACCACTAAAAGCATGGTTGTAATCTATAGATAAGTCGATACCTTGTGTTTTCACTTCACCAATATTACTACTAATAGAAGTGGTTAAACCCGAAGTTTCTGGAATGTATTGGCGTTCCATATAGATATTTCTGCGTTGCTCTGTGAAATAGTCTGCAATAATATTTACTTTATTAAAAAGTCCAAGTTCTAAACCTATATTTTTTTTGGTTGCAACCTCCCAAGTAACGTTTTCATTGGCATATCTATTAATAATATAACCATTATAATAATTGTTATAGTTGGTTCCAAAAGTATAGCCCGTTCCACCATTATTCAGGTTTACATCTGATAAATAAAAGAAACGATCACTCGCACTTGAAATACCGTCATTACCAACCAAACCATACGTATATTTTAATTTTAATAAATTAATCGATGGAATGTTTTCTTCAAAATAAGCTTCGTTAGAAATTATCCAACCAAAGCCTACAGATGGAAAAAAACCAAATCTATTTTTTTCTGCAAACTTTTCTGACCCATTGTAACCAAAATTAAATTCACCAAAATATCGACTTCCATAATTATAAGAAGCCCTTCCAGAAACTCCCATATTTCTTGATGGTAATGTAGAAAAGGCTCTATTACCACCACCAATAGTATTTAAAGCTTCTTGGAAATAACTTACGAGTAAACCACCAAATTCGTGTTTATCTTTTAATGTTTTATTATATTCTAGTACTGCTTCATAATAAAAATTACTATTCCCATTGTTCCCTATAGTTGGGTCGTTTAAAAACTCTGTACCTTCCTGTATTTGATATAAAGAATTTACAACTCCCTGTGGCGTTTGTGTTTCGTTAGATCCGTAATAAAAAGGCGTAAAGCTTCGCTCATTCTGATTTTCTGTATACGTTCTTACAGATGCCATAGCTCTTAATTTTAAACCATCAGTAATAAAACTTAAATCTTGTTTGATCTGAAATTGTGCCAAAGTAGTATTTGCAAAACGGTCTTTAAATCCGCGCACACTCTCCGCATATGGATTTGGAAAACCACCATTCCCTTTATTCCCAAACAACGTATGATTAAAATTAGCAGTCGCATCATCTGTATCATAAGTCTTTGGAAAATTTGCAGGGTTTGCCTGTGCTACTTGATAAAAAATATCTGAAGCTCCTACTACTGGTCCATTATACCTTTCAAATAAAGAATAAAACTTAGCGGCTACCTTTGTGGTTTTACTCAAATTAATATTTATGTTTGCTCTTAAGTTAGATCTATTGATATCAATATTATTATTAAAGTTATTTAAAGGGTCTACTTTTAACAATCCTGTTTCGTTTGCATTCGTAACAGATAAATAATATTGTGCAACCTCTCCACCTCCACTAATATTAACATTCAGTCTTTTATTTACTGCAAAATCTTTAAAGAGTTCACTATACCAATCAACATCTGGATATATATTCGGATTTAAACCATTTCTAGTTCCTTCTATTTTTTGCTTTGAATATAATAGGTTGGCAGATTGATCACGAGAGCGCTGCGCTCTATTGTACAACTCCATATAATCTACTGCTCCTAAAAAACTATTTATTTTAGATGGACTAGACATCGAACTTTCATACCTCACCGACACCTTTGCTTTTCCTTTTTTTCCTATTTTAGTAGTTACCAATACCACTCCATTTGCTCCTCTTGCTCCGTACAATGAAGTAGCGGTTGCATCTTTCATAATAGAAAAAGAGGCAATGTTATCTGGTTCTAAACGTGCTAAATCAGAAGTAGTTATTTGCAAGCCATCTAATAAAATGAGTGGACTATTATTGAATCCAAAAGTAGTTACACCTCGAATAAAAAAAGCAGCGTTGTCTGCGCCTGGTTCTCCGGATCTTTGGTATGAAATTAATCCTGAAATTTGACCTGCTAATGTATTTGTAATATTTGAAGTAGGTTGTTTTAGTTCTGATACTTTTAAGGTAGTGATAGAACCGATTACACTATTTTTTTTTTGTTTTGAAAATGCAACTACCTGAATTTCGTCTAATTGATCAAAACTCTCTTTTAAAATTACATTTATTTTTTTTTGATTTCCAACCTTTATTTCTTGAGATGCGTATCCTAAATATGAGAATATGATTGTGGCGTTTGATGTTTTTATATTTAAAACATATTTCCCATCAAAATCTGTTGACGTTCCATTAGATGTGCTTTTTACTACTACAGACACCCCTGGAAGAAAATTACCGATATCATCTACCACTTGTCCGGAAACAAGGACTGTTTGCGAGCATAAAAAATTGGTAATGAATACGAATACAACTGGTAATAATTTTAAAAATAATACCCTTAATTTGTTCATGATTATTTTTTAAAGAAAATAAAACAGGAGATAAATCTCCTGTTTTACTATTTTATTTAAACACCTCTATTTATTCTTTGATTAACTTTTTATACTGACCGTTAATTTCTAAAAAGTAGAATCCAGATTTTAAATTTTGAATTGATAACTCATTCGTGTCTATAGTCTTTTTAAGAATTTGCTTAGAATTAATATCAAAAATTTTAATTTCTTTTATTCCATCTAAATTGTTAAAACGGATTATGTCCTTGGCTGGATTTGGAAAAAATTGAAAGCTTGTTTTGTCAAAATCATTTACAGACGCCGTACCTTGTAATTGTGGTCCTTTTAAATCATCTATATAAAAGGTTGTATCTGCAGTATCTCCGCGTCCAAGAAAAATAAAAACATGGTCAAGAGATACACCATCTGCAAGTTCCGAAGTATTTAAGTAAACAGTTTGCCATTGATTTTCTAATATAATTTCTTCATCTGTTTCGAATTGTGCTGTAATATCACCATCTTCTTTAGCATCTGCCAGTTTAAATCTTATTCCCGTTTTCACAGGAGAATACACTCTAAAAGAAAAGATATCATCTTTGCTTGCATCAAAGGCAGTGTTTAATTGGAAGTGAATTCTTTCCCAACCTCCATAAGAATTTCCTTTTTCCCATTTTTGAACCATATTAGTTCCTCCTGTAGGATCAGCCACTGCTGTATAACCGCCAGCAGGATCTCCCATAGTCTCAGAAACTGACGTTAGAGAGGTGCCTTCAAAATCATTATAAACCACCATATTTAGAGCAGTTGAAGTTGTCGCAAATACTGAAGAAACCCCATTAACAGGACTATCACTTTCTTTATATTCTATTGTGTTGTCTTTAATACCATACCAATATGTAGTATTTACCTCAAGTAGAGTTGAAGGGCGAATTGTAATAATAGATTTATTCTCACTTAAAAAAGCATTCATGGAAACCAGCGTTCCTGACGCATCCGTTTCTCTTAATTCAACTGCTGAAGAAATGTCTGTTATGGCAGAATCATCTATATTTCTAAACTGAAAGTTTGAAGAAATCGTTGGGTTTATAAATTGAGCAACATCGGTAGCTCCATTTAGAGGATTAAAGGTGTTTTCTACCGCTGGCGCGATATTGCTCTTTAAATATTCGTCAAAATAATAAACATCTCCTAACACAGACCCTCCAGCTTTATCTTTATCAAAATAAATTTGTACTCTATCATAGTTAGTCGCTGTAATTGCACCATAATTAAACACGATTTCTACCCATGTATTAATTTCTGTCACTTCTATTTTCTGCTCATGTCCTTGCCCATAATCTGGATAATTTTGTAATTTAATAGAAACACCTACTGGTTTACTTACCCATACTTTTACTTTTATGAAAGGTGTTTCAGAAAAATCAAATGGTTCTAATGGAGTGGCACCGTTTACTAATGAATTCTCTAAACCCGCGTCATTATCATTGTGAGTGTATTGCCCAACATTATCAGAAGTATTGATTCCAGATTTATCAGGATTTTCAATTTTAGCAAAACCAACACCACCCCAAGATTCAAAGCCTATATTCTCATTGGTCGTATCAAAGTCAAAAAGGACTTCATTAATATCACCAGTCACTGCTACTTTTGAAGTAAAACTTGCATAGACTCCAGTAACGGGAGTATCATCTGAATACTCCATAGCGCCGTCTACAACACCGTACCAATACGTTGTAGAATTATCTAAATCAGAAGATGGATCAATGGTGATTTTGTTTTTATCACCATTAATTGTAGCTAAAAATGGAACATCTGTACCATTTGCATCCCCAACCTTTAAAGCAACCTTAGAAGTTAAGTCTGTGATTTCTGAATCATCTAAATTTCTAAATTTTCCATTTGTGGCAATTTCTAAATTTGTGGATATGGTGGAATCTGTATCACCATTAGCGGGAGAATATTGTTGAGCAGGGGAAGTATATAATTCTGGTCCTTTAATATCATCAAAGAAATAGAAATCTCCTACAGTGGTATTTAAACCACCAATTTTAAGCACTATGTTGTTCATGAAAATGTTAGAAAAATTACTAAAATCAAAACTTAACTCTGTCCATTTATTAGTATCAGAGGCTCCTACAGAGGCAGTTACTTCAATATTATTTCCATAATCTGGAGAATTTTCTAAATGAAAAATAACATCTATCTCTTCAGTAGAAAAAACTTTTATTTTAAAAATAGAATTTGATTCTAAATTGAAAGGTGAGGTAAAAACATTTGTTGGATCTATTACACCAATTCCAACATTGTTGTCATTACCAGCAGTAAACTGACCAACAAAAGCAGAGGAGTTTGTAGCGTCAGAAACCGGATTAGGTACTTTAGAAAAAGTTGAAGAAGTGTTCCAACTATTAAAAACAATATTTGGATTGTTAGCATCGAAATCGACGTGTGTAACTTCCTGAGCACTTAAGACGCCGAAAGTTAATAATAGAACTAAAAGTAAATTTTGTTTCATAATAAAGATTTAATTAAGTTAAAATAACATACATACTAAATAATTGTAATGTTGTTTTTAGTATCCTAAGAGACTAAGTTTGTTTTACACATAGTTTTGTAGCACAGCAAAAAATTACTTGTCAAACTTGCTCTAAAAAATTGTTCTTTACAATTATTTGACCTCTACAAAAACTAATAAAAAGAAAAAAACACCTCTACAAAATCTTTGTTAAAATATACAACAACCTAATTTACAGTAATTTATAAGTATTTTTTAAATATTTATATTTAGTTAATATCTAAGACGCACTCTTCTAACCTATTTATTTTACTATAAATAGAGCACCTAAATTTTTTCTACAAGTTATTGCAGAAACCCGTAAAAATAGTTGTTTTGAAAAAAGGTTAGTTTTTGGAATATGTGCTGCGTTTAGTTTGATAAATAATTAAGCCTGCTATTTTCTCCTAGATGTATTAAAAATAACGGTTAAAATTATTACAGAAAAGTTGATAATATATAATTATATTACAATTTATATATTTTGAATGTAGTTGACAAGATTTACGTCCTTATCTAAGTTTATCTTTTTACGCAATCTATATCTGCTTTGCTCTATGCTAGTAATTGCAACATGCATTAATGATGCGATTTCTTTTGAAGAAAGATTTAACTTTAAATAAGCGCTTAGTTTAATTTCGTTAGAAGATAAATCTGGGTGTTTTTCTCTTAATTTTTGAAAAAATTGAGTGTGTGAATTATTAAAATGTAATTGAAAAGTTAGCCAATCTTCTTTATCTAATAAATTACTGTTTATTTTTTTTATTACCTTTTTCACAGGAAGATGCAAAGAGCTGTTTACCAACTCGCCGTCAATTTTGTTCATATCAATTACTAAATCAATAAGTAATTCATTTTTCTTTATATTATTTAATGTGGAAGACGCTAATGCAGAATTTTTCTTTTTTATCTCTAAACTTAAATTTTCTTCTCTCAAGATCATCAGCTCTCTCTCTGTCTCAAGTTTGTCTAATTTAAATTTCTCTTCTTGAGACTTTCTTTTAACTTCTTCTATTTGTTTTAAATATGTAATTTGTTTTAAATTTTTATTTTTAAAATAAGATTTATAAAAAGCATGAATAACAAATAGTAATAAACCATAAAAAATAAAAATAACCTTTGTTAAGTACCAAGGATATTTTACGTGAAATTCTTTCCGTATTATTTCAGATGTGGTTTCATTTTTACCACCAGACCTTATCTCTAAAGTGTAATTACCGGGCGATAGTCCCGGGAAACTTAATGCTGACAGAAAATCCCAGCGAGACCATTTTTCATTTAAACCTTTTAATTTATACTGAATTTTATAAGAGTTCGCCAAAGGTGTTTTTGGCATTGCGATGGCTACTTTTAAAAAATTATTTCCAAAAGGAATGTCTTCTAACTCTGTTTTATTTATTGATGAAATAATGGTGTCTGTTTTACTTATAAAATGAATATTTCTTATAATCGGAATTTCTTTTTCTGAATCCAGATCTAAATTATTAATCGCATGAAAAATAATACCATTATGAATTCCGATTCCAAAAGTAGAGTCATTTACTTTTTTAAACTTATTGAAATCATTCAAATGCTTATTTCTAAAAGAATAAAACGGATTGCTAACATTGTTAAAACGATTTCGATCTCTTAAAACATAACCGATAGATTTTGGCGTTGAATACCAAAAGACATTTTCATTTTGAACAATACTATTTATACCTTTTATATTTTTAAATACTTCTAAAGCGTATTTTTGTGGAGTAAAAGAATTATCAATTCGATCATAACTGAAATATCCTTTTGGATTGTAAAAAATTAAATCTTCATCTATCTTACAGATATATGCATATGTTTCTACAAAACGGTTACTTACGCCATAAAATTCGTATTCTTTAAGATCCAAACCGTCTGATGACAAGCTTAAACGATAGTATCCTTTAGCAGGATGTGTTACCCATAAATCTCCATATTTATCAAACTCAATAAAGCGTGACGACTCTCCATAATTCGGCCATTTTTTTTCAAATACCCAATTTCCATTTATCAGTTTAAATACAGCAATACCCGAATAAAAGCCAACATAAAGAATATTCTCTAATTTAGGATGTTTTTTAAATACCCAAGCACCTCCTTCTTTATATAATAATTTCAGTTTTTGATCTTCTAAAATAAAAACACCTTCATGCGAACCCACTAAAATTTGATTATTTACTTTTTCAATTTCCCAAATTTGTCCAATACTCTTATCAACTAACTTTATTTTTGAACCTGGCAACTTGGTGTTTTTAATAAAAAGGCCTTGATTGGTTCCTAAATAAAGTAAAGAATCTTTTAGACAACTTGCATAAACAGTTCCGAATTCTCCTTTAAAGTCCAGTAAATAATTTGTATTGCCGCTAATTTGCAGATAACTTAAACCTTTTTCCATGCCCAACCATAAATTACGATTTGAGTCTGTAAAAACCTTTCTTATTGAATTGCTTAAAAGTCCATTACTTTTTTCTTGATGTAAAAGAATATTTCCTTTAGATGAAATTACATACATCCCCTTTCTTAAGGTGCCAATTATAAATTTATCTCTTTGAAATTCTTGCACATCATTTACTAAGTGATTTTCAATAACCGCATTTATTTTCCATTTATTTTTTACAAGTCGTTTGTTTTTCCAAGACCAAAAGCCATTATTTTTTGTCACTATTAGTAATTCATCATTATTTTTTACAAATACATTTAAAATGTGCAGCGCTGTCTTATCTGTGCCTTCTATCAATATCAGTTCCTTGTCCTTTAACTCAAAAAGACCTATTCCAGTTTCTTGTATAAATACTCTTTCTTCCGATGAAAAAAGAAAATTAAATCCTTTATTAGCAGCGACTACATCGAGATCCTTTGTAATTGGATCATAGATAAATATTTGTTGAAATGTTTGAAAAAAAATTTTGTCGTTTATCTCTTTAATTCGAGAGAATATAGGTAATAATGGCGATTTTTTTTCGGGTAACTTAAGGAATAAACTGGTGTACTCTAATTCGCCAGCGCTATTTCTAGACCAGTAACCAAATCCGCCGTGACCTGATGTATATATATGTTCATCGGCTGTATATAAAACTGAGCGTAGATCCGATTCTAAACCATGTCTATAATTTTCCCAGCGAACTCCGTCATACTCCAATAATCCGTTTGGGGTAGCAAAATACATGATACCCTGTGAACTCTGAGAGATGTCAAAAATTGTTAAATTATTGTTTACTTCTTCTTCTGTAAAATTTTTAATTATGGGGGTTCCTGGAATATTAGAGAACTGACTCCAAACGGAATTTCCAAAATATAAAAAAAAAATAAAAAATAATTTTCTAACCATTGTTTTAAAACATTCTTCTTAAAATTATGCTACCCTACTAATTCTATCAAATATATGAAAAGACACGTAAATTTAAAAGTTTATACTGTTTTTGAGCACATTAAGTTTTTTTTACACAATTAAAAAAGAATTTAATAATGTGCACTTATTTTAAACACGTACAACATCGAATTCTTATATCTTTACAAGTATCCAAATTTTAGATACATGAAAATTGAAGATTTAGTTGGCAGGTTTCAGATACTTGGTAGCAACCAAGACGACACTGAAAAAAGCTATAAAGGGACTTTAGAATTAGCTTTAGACAAAAACAATAAAATAGATGCTAAATGGCTCATTAATAAAAGTCAACAACAATTTGGAACCGGCTTTTTTAAAGATAATATTTTAGTAATTAATTTTCAATATCAAGGAGACGAAAACAATATGTATAAAGGTGTTGTGGTGTATCGCTGTATTTCTAAAGATATCTTAGATGGATTTTGGTCGGAGGAATATGGAAATCCATTGCATTTGGGAGAAGAGCGTTGTTTTAGACTGCAAGAAAATCAAATTTTAAATTAGCTTCTAGATTAGTAAAACTTCGAACATTGAGAAGAGCACTGCTTAAAAACTAAATGCCCTTACTGTTTCTTGCTTTTTTTAAGCTTTTTAGCAATTTTAGCTTTCTCTTTTTCTTGTCCTTCTAACTTCGCTTTTATTTTTTTAGGCATCTTGCCTTTTATTCTATCTTTTTCAACATTGATATCTACCATAAAATCTGAATTAAAAGTAAATTCTTTTGATAACTTAATAAAATTCAACGCTTTTTGATACTCTTTTAATTGCTCATACAAATTGGCTTTTTTTAGATACAACACTGCTTTATCAGATCCTTTTACGGTCAATGCAAAATCGATAAATTCTTCAGCCTCCTTGAAATCTTCATTCCATAAAAGCGTATTAATGTATGGCGTGTATGCTTCAAAAGCACGAATATTTTCTGCTAAAGCTTGTTTAAAATATATAACGGCCTCGTCATATTTATATAATTTTTCGGCATATACTCTTCCCATTAAAGTTAATGCCATGGTGTTTTTATCATCACTAGACAAGGCATAATCTAACGCCTCCATAACTTCCTCTAAATCGAAAGGATAGTTCTCTAATGCTTTAAAAATATAGTTGTTTGTTAATGTTCCCATTTAATTTTCTTTAGAAATTATACACTTTTTTTGCATCCTATTAATTGCACTTTTTTTTGATGTTGCGCTTGTCATCTCAATAATAACACTCATAATCCGTTTTATTTTTACAGCAATGCTATTATAAATATGAAACTACAAAAGTACGCCCTTCCAATCTTCTTTGTGCGGATATTTGTATTGTTTTTAAATTTAATTCTACAATTGCTATCGGTTTTAAAAACGCACGCCTTAAAATAGAGCTCTCTTTATATCGAAACAGTACTTTTTAAGCTTCTACATGTAACTTTGAGGAATGAAGACTAAAAAAAGATCGTGTAAAGCGCCACTTTAAAATCTACCTAAAACCTTTTTATCCTTGAATTAAGATACAAATTAAATTAGACTTCCTTTAAATTTAATACTATGTTATTTTGAGGGAATTCGTTTTTGCGCTTATTCTCTTTAAAATTCGTTTGACAAAATTTACGAATAATATGAAAAGAAACTTGTATCACAAAAACTAGTTACTTTTTAATACTCTCTAAAGCATCTATTATACTGGTTTGTGGTTTTTTACAGGTGCCGTTTACACAAACGTATATAAACGTTTCATCTTCGTTAAATTTATATGACAACAAGGGTAGTGTATTGTTTTCTTTCGAAGTCCCCGCAATTAAGATGTTTGGATTGTACTTATTAATTAACTTTTTATTTACTTCACTAGCATTATTTCCGGCAACCACCACTTCATAAAAAGGTTTTGTTAAACTGGTCATTAAATTTAACCAATTACTATAATTACCAGGATTTCTTTTCACATCTTCCTTTACGTTATTAAGCATTTGTTCAGAGATCTTTAAATAGTTCTTATTAGAATAATAATGCCCCAATTTAAATAAACTATTTGCTATCATAGAATTCGATGAAGGTATTACACCGTCTATTACTTCGTATTTTCTTGAGATTAAATTATCATCTTTCTTAGACGTAAAATGAAACATTTTATTTTTTTCCTCGAAAAAGTTTGTGAATAAATAATCCATTAGTTCCTTGGAAGTCGTTAGCCATTTTTCATCTAAAGTAACTTCGTATAACGAAATAAAAGCGTGTATTACCGTAGCGTAATCTTCTGCATACGCATTAATCGTACTGACCCCATTTTTATAATTCCGATTTAAACCACCGTCTTTTCTTAATTGATTTTTTACTAGAAAGTTTGCGTTAATTACAGCTGTTGTTAAAAATTCTTTCGTACCAAAAGCACTGTAGGCATCTACATAACCTTGCAGCATTAACGCATTCCAAGAAGTTAGTATTTTATCATCTAAATTGGGCTTACTCCTCTTGTTCCTCGCTTCTTTTAATACTTTTTTCCATTTGGATACCTTAACATCTAGCGCTGTTAACTTAATTTTTTGTTCTTTTGAAAATGCTTCTTTAGATTGATTTCTTATCAAAACATATTTGTCATTCTCCCAAAGTCCATACTCATTTATATTGTAGAACTCTTTAAATAGTGCAAAATCGGTTCCTAATAATTCCTGTAACTCGTTGACTTTCCATTCATAAAAAGCACCTTCTTCTTTTACTTCTAATTTATTTTTACTGTCTGCATCTAAAGAAGAATAAAATGCGCCATTTTTAGTTGTTAATTCTTCTTTTACGAAACTTAAGGTTTCAAAAACTACCGTTTTATACAACTCATTTTTCGTGTTCAAATATCCTTTCGCATATAGGCTTACCAATTGCGCATTGTCATATAACATTTTCTCAAAATGGGGAATGTGCCATTTTTCATCTACGGCATATCTAGAAAATCCTCCACCAATAGGGTCATAAATTCCTCCGTAAGCAATTTTAGTCAGTGTATTCTCTAAATAGTCTTCTATGAGTTTATCATTAAATTGATGACTGTATCTCAATAAGAATTCTAAAGAATTTGGCATTGGAAATTTTGGTGCACCTGCAAACCCTCCGTAAATAGTATCTATTTGAGTTTTCCAAACATCTATGGCTGCACTTACTTCTGAAGCTAAAAAATTTGGAGCTTCTTTGTTCAACTTAATTAATTGAGATTCCTGAATTCCCTTTGTTAAATTTTCAGCAAATTGGATTGCTCGCTCTGGCTCCTCCTGGTATAATTTAGAAATATTGATCAACACTTTTTCCCATTGTTTTTTTGTAAAATAAGTACCTCCAAAAATGGGTCTTCCATCAGGAAGCGCAATACAGTTTAATGGCCAACCTCCACTACCTGTCATTAACTGAACAGCATTCATATATACTTTATCTACATCTGGTCTTTCTTCTCTATCTACTTTTATATTGATAAAATTATCATTCATAATCTTCGCAATAGAGTCGTTTTCAAAACTTTCTTCTTCCATTACATGACACCAATGACACGCTGAATAGCCTACTGAAATGATAATTAATTTATTTTCTTTCTTTGCTAATGCTAACGTTTTTGGGTTCCATGCTTTCCAATTTACCGGATTGTATGCATGCTGCAATAAATACGGACTTGTTTCATGTATTAAATCATTACTTCTCTTATTAGAAGTATTTTCATTTTTAGAACAACCAAAGAGTAAGGTGATGTATAAAATGAAGCTAAAAAATTTACAAATAGATTTCAATTGGAATAATATTTAAGTAATAAAGATATTAATTTTTGATTAATCACAAACGAAATATCTAAAACTTTATGGCATAAAAAAAAACAGTCAAAATAAATTTTGACTGTTTTGTTTCTAAAAATTATTTGCTTACTTATTCTTTAATAAATTTTGCTGTACCTGTAGCATTATCTAATTGATATTTAATTAAATAAATACCTGATGCTAGAGAAGAAACATCAATAGACTCGCTATTTTTATTAATTTCTAAACTCATTACTTTTTTACCTAGTATATTAAAAATGCTAGCATTTTTAATAGTATTTGAAGCAGAAATATTTAATCTATCTGAAGCAGGGTTAGGGTACATTGATACATCTAATAACTCATTATCACTTACACCTAATGTTGCAGCTTTGTAAAAGTATAAGTTATCATACCAAGAGTTGTTTTTATTGTTGTTTGTTATACCGAATTGTTTAAGATCTGTAAAAGCAGATAAATCTACAGCTACATCAATTGAAATCCATGTACCACCAACAAGACTAGGACTAGAAGCACTATTAAAATTTACTTCTAACGCTTCTCCACCAGCTCTAACAAATTTTAAATTAAAAACTTTTCCAACAAAATCAGTTTCATCAATATAAACATCTACGTGCATGTGTGTAAATGATGAAGCATCAATAGCAGCATTAAAATCAATACCCTGACAATCATTATTTAAATATGCCATAGTTGCATTTCCAGCAACCATAACTTCTTCCACTGAAGATGCACCACACCAACCTTGATCAAAATTAGTTGCTATATCTGAGTAAGCATCACTATAAAGAGATATTACATCCGAAGCATCCATCGCTGGAGGAACTGGTGCTGCAGTTGTAGGTGCTTCTGCAGGTGTAGGTGGAGCTACATTTGTACCTCCAGAAATATCATCTATTAAATATGTATCAACAGCATTATTACCAGCTCCACTATCTGTAAAAATAACCAGTTTACCATAATTTGATAATCCTGCACCAAAATCTAAGTTAATCGTTTGCCAATCTGAACCAGTTGTTGTGAACGCTAATTCAACATCACCACCAGCAGCAGGAGCTTCGAACTTTAATAAATGATCTCCACTACCCGTTCCATTAACTGGTTTAATACTGAAAGTAATCGTATTATTTGCATCATCTGATAAATCTACATTATCGGCAAAATTAATTTGAGCATTGTCCCATTCTCCCCCAGAACCAATCATCTGTAAAACATCGTTTGTACCATCTTGCTCAATTGAAACTACGGCTCCTCCATCTCCACTCATCAATTGATTTGCAGAACTAAAATCGAAAGGCAAATTAGGAAGAACAACTTCTTCCGTTGTGTTTGTACCTCCAGAAATATCATCTATTAAATATGTATCTACAGCTGTATTACCAGCTCCACTATCTGTAAAAATAACCAATTTACCATAATTTGATAATCCAGCACCAAAATCTAAGTTAATCGTTTGCCAATCTGTGCCAGTTGTTGTGAACGCTAATTCAATATCACCACCAGCAGCTGGAGCTTCAAACTTTAATAAATGATCTCCACTACCTGTTCCATTAACTGGTTTAATACTGAAAGTAATCGTATTATTTGCATCATCTGATAAATCTACATTATCGGCAAAATTAATTTGAGCATTGTCCCATTCTCCTCCAGATCCAATCATTTGTAAAACATCGTTTGTACCATCTTGCTCAATTGAGACTACGGCTCCTCCATCTCCACTCATCAATTGATTTGCAGAACTAAAATCGAATGGTAAAGATTGGGAGAACCCAACATTTACTAAAAGTAACATTAATAATAAAGTAATTTTTTTCATCATAAATAATTTATAAAGGTTCAAATTAAAAATAGAAGAAAGTTTATTCTTCTCTCATTTTGCAAGTTAAAACCATATATTATTAAATCAATAAATTACACCTATACAATATA